>NZ_BAACAP010000242.1:0-134731 GCF_045865695.1 Scytonema hankhaensis NUACC26 | reverse complement strand
CCTTGGAAGGGGGGAGAGCTGATTTCTAGTTCCCTCCCCGATGTATTGGGGAGGGAACTAGAAATCAGCTCTCCCCCCTTCCAAGGAGAAATCAGCTCTCCCCCTTTCCAAGGGGGGATAATGGGGGGTAATAATGCGATGAAAATCACAGCCAACCACTTTTCAAACATCCTTTCCAATTTTATTTAAAATTCACAGCTAAAATTTTTTTGATATCTAGAACTAGTACAAACCCCTCTTGGAGTGGATAAGCTCCCGCTAGCATTTGACGCATTCTACCTTTCAACGTTGCAGGTGGGGGTTGAAAGGTGTTTTCTGTAAACTCCAAGACATCCCCGACTTCATCGACGAGCAAGCTAACTGCTTCATCGTCCAAACAGACAACGATATGAAATCCCGGTGCTTCATCTATTAATTTAGCAGTCGATCGCATGACTGACTCGCCCATTTCTAATCGCTGCTGCAAATTGATGGCGGTGAGAATTTGTCCGCGTAGGTTAATGAGTCCACAAATATCAGGTGGTGCTAAAGGTATACGAGTCATCACTTCGGGACGAATCACCTCTTGAACGTACTGTATATCAATACCAAAGTAAATTTTGTTGAGAAAAAAAGTGCAAAGTTGTTGTTCAGCCACGACTGGTTGTTTGCAGTAAATAGGGGTTGGAAATTTGAATCACGGTGTCAATGTCAAGAATTTCCGTAATTTTACCTTGAATGACAGCACTTAAGAGAACGCCCGGTCTACTAGGGATACCTGTGATTGTCAGTGGCTCATCTACTATATCCAGAATATCATCGACCACTAGCCCAACACTCAATTCTGAGTGGAGAGAAACAATGACAAGCGCAAGCGTCTCTGCTTCACTTGCAAAAGCTCCTTCGCCATCGCCAAATACTGTATGCAGATCGATAACTGGCAAAATTTTACCGTAAGACTGCACTACATACTGATTTCCTACTTTCTCGACAGCAGAACGAGGAACTTCTTCTAACCGAAACGCAATTGTGAGGGGAATACCCATAGGTGTATTTTGGGGTCCCTGAAATAGCAAAATCTGTTGGCGCTCGACTTGATTTTGGATGTTTGTTTCTGTGTCACTCGACAAGAGTTGCTTTTGTTTTGTAATTATACCCGCTCGGTTTGCTAAACCCGCAACATCAACAATCAATGCGACTCTGCCATCCCCCAGAATGGTTGCTCCTGCAAATAGGGATAGCGCCTGCAACTGCTTTCCCAAAGGTTTTACAACAATATCCAGGATATCTTCAATTGTGTCTACAAGTAGCCCGAATCGACAATTTTCAGCTTGAACAATTACAAGACTCAGTGTTTCGGAGTTGGTAACCCTGTCCTCGATCTGCAACACTTGATTGAAGTAAACTATTGGTACGAGCTCGCCCCGCAAGCGATACACGGGTACGTCGTAAAGCATCTCAATACTATTGAGTGCTTCTGCTTCTAAGCGAACTAACTCTTGCAAACTCGTTTGGGGAATGGCATAGCGATCGCCTCCACTGGCTACAATTAATGCTGGGATAATTGTCAGCGTCAGAGGAATCTTCAGTTTGAATGTTGTTCCTTGTCCCTGTTGGCTGTGAATTTCTATGCTACCGTTAATTTTCTCAATATTGCTCTTGACAATATCCATCCCCACCCCTCGTCCGGAAAGGTTGGTTACCCGTTCGCTAGTGGAAAAGCCCGGTAAGAATATTAAATTCATAGCCTCCGACTCATTCATTGTCGCTGCTTGTATAGCACTCACCAAACCAAGCTGTAGCGATCGCTCTTTGAGTCGTTCTGGGTCGAGACCGCGACCATCATCGCCAACCTCAATATTCACTTTACCACTTTCATAAAAAGCTCTCAAAAATATGCGTCCTACAGTTGATTTACCACAAGCAATCCGCTCGGCTGGTAACTCAATGCCATGATCGATGCAGTTACGGACTAAGTGAGTCAAGGGATCTTTGATCGCTTCCACAATAGTTTTATCCAGTTCCGTATCTACGCCTTCCATTTCTACCTGAACTTGTTTCCCGGAAGCGCTCGCCAAATCGCGAATCACGCGAGGAAATTTTTGCCAAATAGTACTCACTGGTTGCAACCGAGTTTTCATCACTCCTTCTTGCAATTGAGCGGTAATTAGGTTAAGGTGCTGGCAAGTTGCAACAAAGGCAGTATCTTGAAACCGATCTGAAAAACCAAGCGCTTGGTTGCGGACTAAAACGAGTTCGCCTACCAAGTTCATCACCCGGTCCAATAGAGAAACATTGACTCGGATGTGAGATGATTCTGATACACTTAAAGCTGAAGTTTCTGGAAGCTCGCTATCCCTCGACTCAACAAACTCACTTTGTTGTGACGGGGTTGATTGTTCGATTTCTTCCTGCAATCGGGTTAAAGTCGCGATGAGTGCTGATGGATCGTTATCGCCCTCAAGCTTGGTTGCTTTTATTTGTGATAGAATTTGACGAATGCTGTCAACTGTTTGCAGTAAGGTACTAACAATTTGAGGGGTCACTGCTAGCTTGCGTTCGCCCTTTGGGCGGCTCCTTCTGGGAGCATCGCCGTCAGGTTGATGTGGGGTACTTTCCCGCAAAGAACTTAGCAAACTCTCCCCTGCATGAGCAAGCGATTCTAATTTTGGAAACGGTAAAAAGCCACAGTTCCCTTTCAAGGTGTGAAGCGATCGATAAATACGAACTAAAGCTTCTCCGCTAGAAGATGCTTTTTCTAAATTAATAATGTCTCGTTCAATTCGATCTAGATTCTCATAGCTCTCAAGTAGAAATGCTTCTATATCATCGTCATTTTCTGCTAACTCCATTGCTTTGATATGCTATAAATTTATGTCTTTTGTATTCATCATAAGCTTTGTTTAATAGAAAAAGCGATCGGATCTCGCTTTTTGATTCAACCTTGAAAAATCCTCCTAATGAGGCATGAAAGTCATGCTACCTACTCGGTCATGATTTAGACAGTTATCAGTGTCCAAATAATCTTAGTAATTCCCAAGTTAAGCATATGAATACAGTGTACGACGCGATCGTTATAGGTGGCGGGATAGCTGGTGCATCATTAGCATACCATCTCGTTTGTCAATGGTGATACTTTTTTGGCACAGAAGGTACAGCATATTGCAGGTAAATGAGGTACAGTAATAATTTAGTGCGTCAACTTAGAAAATGAAAGCTTACTCTATCGACTTACGAGAAAAAATAGTTTTGGCTTACTCTCAAGGTGACACCTCGACCAAGATTAAGAATCAACGAAAGAAAGAGTCTTTCTCGCTTAGTTTAGTTTGCAGAACTCAAAGCGATCGCCTAAACCTTTAGCAATAAGCATAGGTTAATGAAATTGATTTAGACTCTGTTGAGAATATACTGTTCTTGTTGAGATGATGCGGCTGTCCTGGCCTACCATCTCTACTACTATTGTTAAAATGTAATGCTTAAATTAAGTATTTTGTCACTCGGATTGGGATTTGCAGCTCATTGGTTTGCAGTTGCATTTGGGATCAATGCTACAACCATTCCCTATCTTGAAGAAATAATGAATACTGCGATCGCATTAAGCCTATACATCAATGTATTAAATATTGATAAAACTTTATTTAAAAGACATTTAGGATTAATTATCAGGATTTTAGTTCTTGGAGTCCCAATAAAAATTGTCTTACCGGGTTTTCTTCTAGCTCTTCTTTCACCAAATCTGGCTCCTGTCGCCTACTTATGTGCAACAGTGATTGCTCAAATAGACCCAATTGCCTCAGCTAAATCTCTTGATAGTAGCAAGATTAGCAAAAAGTCTGAGACTATTTTGAGAGCTTGGACTAGTTTTGATGACCCAATTAGTATACTATTTGCTTTTTATATTTTTTTACCACTGCTAGTCTCAACTAATTTCAGTTGGAGTCAATATTTTGTACGGATTGGTGCTGATATTGTTGGTTGTTTTACAGTTTATTACTTTAGCAAGTGGATAAAGACAATACGTCCTCATATAAAAAATTTGTTAGAAATAATTTTTGGAGTCATAATTATTGTTTATAGTGTTTTATCTGATTCATTTCTTTTGTCTGCATTTGCTGGACTCTTTCTAAGACCAACTGCATCAGAAAAACTAGAAATAATGATTTCTCCTATTTTTTATTTTAGTGTGATTGTTATTGGTTTATTGTCTACTAATCTAAGCTTTGATTGGCTTTCTGGGGGAATCCTGGCATTTTCCACATTTTTCTTAGGACAAGTTATTGTCACTCTCCTGTTTTTAAAAGAGTCTATGGCAAACAAAGCAAGAGTTATGTTTGGTCATCAAAATGGGATGACTGCAATTCTATTAACCGTTGCTATTGAAGTAGCTGGCTCAGAAAAAACAAGAAATTTGTTATCAGTTACAGTACCTGCAATTATCTTAATTGCTTTATTTTACTTTATGACTAATTATCTTTTAGATCGAACTTTACCACGCTCTCAAACTTAATAGTTTTGTTAGATTTAAATTAACCGCTATACTGTATTATTGCGATTTTTAGCATTATCGCCTACTCCGTAAAGCGCGAGCAGAATCTCAATCCCAAATCCCAAATCCCAAATCCTATCACTTCTTCCCCTTATACCGCCACTTTATCTTTACAAGACGAATTTCATCAAAACTGTAGTTATCCCCAAGATACTCTTTGATAGGTGTGAGAGGAACATCTCCAAGAATTTCTAAGACTTGTCTAATTTTTTGCTGTTTCTCTACAGACACTAATAAATTTAAATCTATTTGCTGCTTCTTCTCAATGAGATTGCAAAGGTGACCGATAATGGTTGACGGACGAAGATTGCGTTTTTTCGCAATTTCTTGAACGCTCAAACCTTGTTGGTGCAGTTGCAATGTGTACAGTTCTGTACCTATAGGTAATTCTTCAGATGGTGTAGAATTGAGTTTCTTCTCTAGCAAACCTTGTTTTTGATGGTAAGTACGAATTTCTGCTAGAAATTGGTCTCCGTATTGCGAGACTTTATGACTAGTTACCCCGGAGAGTTTACTAAATTCTAATAAACTTTTAGGTTGCATCTGTGCCATCAATCTTAATGTAGAATCAGAAAAGATGACGTAAGGTGCAACAGATTGAGAGTCTGCAATTTGTTTGCGGAGCGATCGCAATTTCTGTAAAAGTAAATCTACCTCTGCTGCTTTTGCATCCCTGTCTGTTATGGTTACTCTTTGTGCAACTGGAACAGCAAGAGTCACTGTTCGCTGTCGGCGCATGATTTCCCAACTTAAAGCATTCAGTTTTAAGACTGCATAACCATCGCTTGTTTGTTCGAGAAAACCTTGATGCAACAGAGAACGTCCTAACATTCGCCATTCATCTAAACCTCTATCTTTCCCAATTCCATAAGTAGATAGTTTATCGTGTTCGTTTTGGATAATTTTCTGAGTTTTTGCACCCCGTAATACATCTATAATATGACCCATTCCATACCTTTCTTTGCATCGAGCCACGCATGATAAAAATTTCATGGCTTCGATAGTCCAATCTTCCTCTGGCTTGGGATGACGACAGTTATCGCAATTTCCACAATTGCCTGCAAACCGTTCTCCAAAATAACCCAATTGAATTGTACGACGGCAAACTGTGCTTTCAGCATAATCTATCATTTGCCGTAGTTGTTGTTTGGCAATCAATTGTTCTTGAGGAGCGGTTTTTTGATTGATACTCCACTCTATAGTTTTGACATCACCAAAGTTATAAAAAAGCAGACAGCGAGATGTTTCTCCATCTCTTCCCGCCCTACCTGATTCTTGATAATAACTTTCTATATTTCGGGGTAGATCGAAGTGAATCACAAACCGCACATCTGGCTTATTAATTCCCATTCCGAAGGCAATTGTTGCCACGATAACGCGCACGTCATCGCGAATAAACCGAGTTTGATTTTGATTGCGTTCGTCATCTATTAATCCAGCATGATATGGTAAAGCAGAAATTTTCTCGTGTTGGAGTTTAAGAGTGAGTTCATCAACTTTTTTGCGCGTTAAGCAATAGATAATTCCCGAACCATCTGTTTCTCGAATCAGTTCCAATAATTCCGCGAAAGCAGATTTTGTTTTAGAACGGACTTCGTAGTAAAGGTTTGTGCGGTTAAAGCTAGAAATGTGGATGATAGGTTGGTTTAATCCTAATTGTTGGATTATATCAGCACGGACGCGATCGGTTGCTGTGGCGGTTAGGGCAGAGACAGGTATATCTGGGTAGCGTTGGCGTAATAACTTCAGTTGGCGGTACTCTGGGCGAAAGTCATGTCCCCACTCTGAAACGCAATGGGCTTCGTCAATTGCAAAGGCAGAAATACCAACTTTGTGATGGACGAGATCGAGTAAAGGCAGAAATCTTTCGCTGACTAGCCGTTCTGGAGCAACGTAGAGTAGTTTGATTTTACCTTGGAGCAGGGCTTCTTCACGCGATCGCACTTGATAGGCATTGAGGCTGCTGTTAAGAAATGTTGCAAAAACACCATTATTTCGCAATGCTTCCACCTGGTCTTGCATCAAAGCTATGAGTGGCGATACAACAACCATGACACCTTTTTTAAGGAGTGCAGGAAGCTGAAAACATAAAGATTTTCCCCCACCAGTGGGCATAACGATCAGTAAATCCCGATTTAAGAGCGCTTGTTCGATGATTTGCCGTTGTCCGGGGCGGAAGGTATCGTAGCCAAAGTATTGTTTTAGCGCTTGTTCTAGAGTGGGAGACTGATACATACATCAATTTTGTACGAAGAAGGCAGCTTGCCTGCACTTGATTGTAACTAATTCTAGCTGAGGAAGAAAAGCCACAAGCTAAAATCATCGTATGAGTCATAACTTTTGGAATCAAGTAAAATCCAAGTATCGACTTGGAGAATTAATCCATGGTAAAGTCGAGCGTCATTTCCCATTCGGAATCTTCGTTGATATTGATGACGAAAATGTAAGAGGAATTGTTCAAATTACAGACTTTGTTGATACGGGGGACATGACACCAGAGATGTACCCTGATGTTGGCTCACCGATAGAAGCAGTTGTAATCGGATATACCGAAGACGAGCGTAACCAAGTTTGGCTGAGCGTAAAGCCTAGTGTATTACAGAAATCGCTCCATTATTCTGGTTTTTGTGCTGAGACCAGAAACTCATAAAGTTCTTTTTTCGATGTTCGTTTGCGAATTGTGTGAATACTTATATTTACAAAGCCAACTGATTTAAAAATGCTTGCAAAAATGCATTCGACTGGAAGCATTATGTCATAAAATTTGGAATTACCTACAATATAATGGATATCTCCTCCTGGTTTCACTACACTAAAAAGTTCTCTACAGTGTTGTACCATATCATAAAAATACTTATGCACATAACGAGAGAGTAGATCGCTAGTTTGAGCTATTTTATTCAGAATGTCGTAAAAATCATCATAAGGAATTTTCAAGTCATACTCCGGTTTCCATTTTCCTACATTACTTGTGGCACAACCCCAAGTTCCACCAATTGCTTTCCAATCAAGCTCACCCGCGTCTCGTGCGTTTGTCAAGTATTTTAGCCAGTACATATATGGGCGTAATTCACGAATATAACTCATGCGATTAGGATAGGGTGGTGATGTAATGACACAGGTGTAATGGTTTTGCTCTAACTTCATACTAAGATTTCTAGCATCACATAGAAGAATGCGCGGCTGCAAAATAATATTTGAATTTGCTGATTTACTTATTACAGATACTGTCTGTCTCCAACTTTTTTCTACTTCATTTTCCCTAATTTCTAATGGGTGAGTATTATCGCCACTTTTAAATGACATTGATTGATGTCTAAAGCTGACATTAGCACGCTCAATGATAAGACGACAAAACGTTATTTTCAGTAAATCAACCACATTTTCTGAAACACTCTTTTCACTTTTACTAATAGTCTTCATTATATAACCGAGAATGCTTAATGTTTTTTCATCCTACCACTTCTCAATCTAGTGCAAAGGAGGAATCCAAATATTTTCTACTTCGGCTGTACAGATATTTTCTATAATTACATTAGAAATTTCTACAAAAGCTGTTATTTCTTCCGCTTTATAGAAACGAGTTTTAGTATGTGCAAGCCATACAAGAAATGGATTAATATCAGTGGTATAGCTTTTGATTCCTTTTTCTGCACATACAAGTGCTGTTGTACCAGTACCGCAAAAGGGATCTAGTACGACTGGATTTTTATTTTTGTGTGTTTCCAATAAATCTGAAACAAGATGAACTGAATAGGCCGGTGTGAGTCTTAACCATCCATAACGAGTATGCTTTAGATTACCTTTATATGTGAGATGTTTATGAAGACCAAGAGTTTGTGTTAATTTCATATTATTATCAATTAGGCACTAAGTAAAGCTGTTAAGATATCCTCTATTTGTTTTTTTATCCGTTCAGAATTTCTTTGATAAAATCCTGCAAGGTCGTAACCAATAACATCCTTGAAGAAAACATACGCGCTGTCGATTGTAGTACCATGTAGAGTACCTGTTAGAAGTAACCATTGAGCTTGAGTGTATCGTTGAGCCACATCTGTTACTATTTTTTGCGATCGCCAATTTTTTGGTATAAACGTCTCTAAGTATATGGGAAAGAAACCCGTCTTGAAACGATAATATGATTATGTATACTCACTAGTAGCGATCGCATATGCCTAAAGCAATCTGGAATGGTGCTGTTATAGCCGAAAGCAATGACACTGTAGTTGTGGAAAGCAATCATTACTTCCCCCCTAATGCAGTCAATCAGGACTACTTGAAGGAGAGCGACACTCATACAACTTGTCCTTGGAAGGGTGTTGCTAGTTACTACAGTATTGAAGTTGACGGACAACTCAACAAAGATGCTGCTTGGTACTACCCTAGTGCTAAGGAAAAGGCAAAGAATATTGAAGGTTACATTGCCTTTTGGAGAGGTGTCAAGGTTGAGCCATAGTCAAAATTTTGTATTTTGACCAAAATACATTCCAAATAAAAAATACCCAATCTACTTTTTGTAGGATGGGCATCTCCATTCTTGTGGGATGGGCAAGGATGCCCATCCTAACATAATAGACGGAAGTTCCTGACTTTATTTTGTATAAATAATTACAAAAAATGAAGATCGAGCTTACTCGCTAGCAATGACAATATCGTTAGACTTGATCACAGCATAAGCCTCTTTTCCCTCTGTTAGCTCTAACTCATCAGCTGAAACTCTTGTAATAATTGAGGTAAGTTCAACTTTATGAACGATCTCCAGTGTAACCTCAGTATTTACGGCTCCTGTAATAACTCGTTTGACAACTCCTTTTAAAATATTCCGAGAACTGACTTTTAAAGGTTTTTTCTGACCTAAAACATCTATCCCAGGGCTGACTTCACTACTCCAAGCATCATTTTTTCCTTTGCGCTGAGTCGATCGTGATGGCGCTACAGAAGGTTCTCGATCGAGACCCCGCACTAATTCCCGCAAAATTTCTGTTTTGGTGCGCTGAGACTGTTGGCAAAATTCCTCTAAAATCTTTCTCTCCTCCTCCGAGGTTTGAAACGTAATCCATCCTTGTTCTTTTCTTGGCATAGTTTTACCAAATAAGTTGGTAATCGAGTCCGATCTCGATCCGATCCTACCAAGTACAAATCCGTTTGAAAAGAAAACTTTGTTGAGTTAGCACCTATAGCCCCAATTTTTACTCAATCTCAATCTGCCACTTAAACTTCATCCATCCCAACTTCCCAAGGAATTCCCTTGTCTACCGGGGGACACAAGCGAATTTTGGCACTATTAGAAAATAGGTTTAATTTTTTAAAAATATCGGGAACAACATTCGCGATATGCCAGTAACTTTCTAAGTCATAGCAGATAATGAGTAGCGTCAATGTGCCAGCATTTATTGTGAAATACCAGTGACAACTAGACAACAAAAATCGCATTATGGGACCGCAAGCTTTGTAAAACTTCTGACAAATAGCTTCCTCTAGTTGCCTCACAAGCAACACATCAAGATGTATGCTTCGGGATGGCTGATCGTCTGGGGGAAGAGGAGGAAGAAAGAATTTACCCATTAAATAAGTCCTCCTAAAAAACAGGATACCATTCTTTTAACTTTGCACTTTATTCTCTTGGAAGTGGAATTTTCTCTAGGTTTTTTTCCAAATTCCAAAGTAAAAATTTAAATTTAAAATCAAAAGTTTACATTTAAGTAATATAGGTCTCCTATTTGATTTTTGAAATATACGTGGTAGGGTGGGCATTGCCCACCGAAAATCTATTGGTGGGCAATGCCCACCCTACAGTACTGAGATTTTTTCAGAAATCAGATAGGATTACTATAGTACTTGAATAGATGACTTTTGCTATGTAGGACTCCTCCGCAGATTTTTGAAACACACGTAGGGTGGGCAATGCCTACCAAAAGCTTCAGTGGTGGGCATTGCCCACCCTACAGTGCTTAAAATTTTTTACGAATGATTTATGATTACTATGTAGAGCGATCGCTTACTTGCAGCAAATACAATTTTTGTGCAGTAGTACTGTTTGGTGGGCAATGCCCACCAAACTACGGATGTTTCTACGTATATTTCAGTAGTGCCGTCTGCCCTCTACCCTAATCTATTCTTTTTTCTAAATACTGACCAATCATGATTTGTTCGCCCGCACGAGAGATAATTGACTGACGAGTGCGGTACTTGCTACCAATAAACTTTAACTCTTCCTCAAACACTGAACCGTTGTACTCTGTTCTCAAACATAGGGTTTTGGGGTTTGGGAAGTAATATTCAGCAGTAATAGGCTTAGCTGTTGCAAAACCGCGATCGCGATACAAAATGTTTCCCAATGCACCAAACAGCGTTGAACCATTAGACTCTTTCCTTCCTGTTACGGAATTGGCACTTTCCCAAGTGACTTCAGTACCACATATTAAACTTACTGTCTCTGGCAAATCGTGCATTTGAGCTAGTTTTTGCAATTCCTCGCATCCTGCAGTTAAAAACCGTATAGCGATCGTACTTACGACTTCTTTGGTTTCTCCGTCCGGTAGTGTGTAGTAACGCCGTTCAGACCGCCACATCCCAACGGATTCTCGAAAAAAGTCAATTAATAGAGATTCATCAGAGCTTTGTGCAAGTTTAAGTAGTGCTGTCACTGGTAGTCTTCCTCTCTAATATAAAGTTTCATCAAGTGTTGGGTTTAAATACACTATGTGTGTCTTAAATACCAGATTTCTTGATTTTTTTTAATATTATCTATAGATTTAGGAAACTAACTGATAGAATTACTACAATAGTGAAAATCAGTATTCTGACTTTTGTGACAACTCTCTTAAGTTAGATTTCTCACAGTTTTTTGTAGATTCCACAATCCGATCGGTCTAGTTTGAGAGAAACAAACTGGTATGAAGCTAAGTCTTTACTTTAGGTAGAGCTAAAAAAAAATTAACAATTGTTAGAATTTTCTTAAAAAGAATGAAGCAATTCATGTAAAGAAAAGTACAAATATTCAGGGGAAATTACAGGCGCTTAACTTACCATAGTTAAAGTGGCTTGGATGTCATGGCATCTATTTACTTAGTATGTAAACATTTAGAAAAGAAAACTATCGGGTGAAGTAAACTACCCTAGTGGGAGCAATGTCAATGTTTTTGGAAGGAAATAAAATACGGAAAAGAGCACGCAAGCAAACTTGTACGGTTGAAAGGCAATTACAAAAGCCTAACATCACCTTCATGACAACAGGAGTTAGTCGGAAAAACATTTTGATTGCTTCAATACTAAGTGTAGGACTACTGACAGCAGGTTGTGGTTCACTGCCAAAAGAATCAGCTGAGGCTGAGTCACGACGTCCGGGAAACAATCAAAGGAGTGGAGGTGCAATACCTGTGGATGTAGCAACAGCTCGAACAGGATTGCTACGTCAAGAACCAGAGTATACAGGAACGACTGTACCCTTCCGGACAGTATCGCTGCGATCGCGAGTCGAAGGGCAGATCTTAGCATTAAATGTAGATGTAGGAGATCGCGTCAATCAAGGGCAAGCGATCGGACAAGTGGATGATGCCCTGTTAAGAACCACCCAAAATCAAGCAGAAGCAGAATTAGCAGCTCTGAGATCGGAAGTCGCACGAGCAAAAGCACAAGTCAGCAATGCGCGTGCTGAAGTTGAAAGATCCAGAGCACAACTACAACAAGCACAAGCCGATTCCCAAAGACAGCAGAAATTATTAAAAGAGGGAGCGATCGCACAACAAGCAGCCGAACAAGCAAGTACTCAAGCCAGAACCACAGCTCAAGCACTCCGCGCCGCACAAGAGCAAGTCCGTACAGAACAAGAAGCATTAGGCGCAGCACAAGGTAGAGTTGTCGCACAACAAGCAGTGCTTGCAGAAGCAAAAGAACGCCGTTCCTATGCAAGACTCATCTCTCCCATTACCGGAGCAGTATTAGAAAAAGTGACAGAACCAGGAAATTTTCTGCAAGCTGGCAATGAAGTTTTGAGAATAGGCGACTTCAGCCGCATCAAAATCGAAGTTCAAGTTTCTGAATTAGAACTGGCAAAAATCCGGGTAGGACAATCTGTAAAAGTGAGGTTAGATGCGTTTCCAGATCGAACTTATGTTGGACAAGTCACACGTATTTCTCCAGCCGCAGATAGGACAGCTCGTCTAATACCCGTAGAAGTAGTGATACCAAACAGTGACGGCAAAATTGGCAGTGGATTGCTAGCAAGAGCCAATTTTGAAACTCAAGCACAAGCCAGAGTGCTGATACCTGAGACAGCCCTTGGAGAAAGAGGGGGAGAGGGGGAGCAGGGGAGCAGGGGAGCAGGGGAGCAGAGGAGACGCAATAACGCCCCAGTCGCCAATCCCCAATCCCCATTGCCCCTTATCCCCAGAGGGGGCCCCGAGTTCCCCAATCCCCAATCCCCAACACCCAATCGCCAAGGAACAATATTTGTGGTGACAGAAGCAGGCAAAAAACCAACAGTGACAGCTAGAGCAGTAACCCTAGGGGAAAAAGCGGATGGCAAAGTAGAAATATTATCCGGCTTGCAACCAGGAGAAAGATTTGTGGCTCGCAGTGGTAAACCGTTAAAAGATGGCGCTGCTGTCAGACTCTCAATTTTATCAGAGAAACAACAGTAAGAGGGCATTGGGCATTGAGTTTTTCCCAATGCCCAATCCCCATCGCCCCTTATCCCCAGAGGGGACCCCGAGTTCCCCAACACCCAATCCCCATTGCCCCTTATCCCCAGAGGGGACCCCGAGTTCCCCAATCCCCATTGCCCCTTATCCCCAGAGGGGGCCCCGAGTTCCCCAATCCCCAATCCCCACTGACGTATGCAGCAGATAAATCAAGGTAGCGGCTTCAGTTTTAGCACTATATCTATTCGCCAGCATATAGGTACACTCATGCTAACTGTAGCAGTCATTGTAGTTGGTATATTTTTCCTCACAACCATTCAAGTCGATCTGCTACCATCAATTACTTACCCAAGAATAGGTGTTCGCTTAGAAGCACCAGGTATTTCCCCAGAAGTGGCAGTAGATGAAATCACTAGACCCCTAGAAGAAACTTTATCAGCCACTGAGAACGTGGTACAAGTATTCTCACGCACTCGTGAAGGACAAGTCAGTCTCGATTTATTTTTCCAGCCAGGGGGAGATATTGAACAAGCTTTAAACGATGCCACAGCTGCTTTCAACCGAGGGCGAGGACAATTACCAGACACTATTGAAGAACCACGCATATTTAAATTTGACCCATCTCAACAACCAATTTACGAATTAGCGCTAACCTCTTCCTCATTACAAAGTAAAGATTTACGAGTATTTGCAGATGAAGAACTCTCTCGCGAACTTAGCGTTGTGCCAGGAGTTGCCTCAGTAGATATATCTGGTGCAGCCGAAGAAGAAGTGAGGGTACTTGTTGATTTAAATCGTCTGCAAGCGTTAGGTGTTGGGTTAAATGATGTCCTTAATGAACTCACAGCCCGCAATCAAGACATATCCGGTGGTCGGATTCTAGGGCAAAATACTGAACCACTAACCCGCACCTTTGGACGATTTCAAAATGCCGATGAAATTCGCAACCTTTCCTTTCAAGTTGCCCAATCCACCTCATCGTCCTCATCCTCTGCCCCCACTTCCTCCGTCTCCCCTTCCTCCACTCCTCCCCGTCGTATATATTTGCGAGATTTTGCGGAGGTTCTTGATGGTACAGAAGAGCAGCGATTGTTTGTTTATTTGAACCGTCAACCTGCAGTCAAAGTATCAGTTCAAAAGCAACCTGATGCCAACACAATTGCAGTTGTTGATGGTGTCAAAAAGCGAATTGAAGAATTGCGGCAGTCAGGCTTAATTCAGCCAGATATGATTTTGACACCCACAACAGATGAGTCAAAATTCATTCGTAATTCATTAAATGATGTAATTTTCTCAGCAATCTCCGGGGCGTTATTAGCAGCAGCAGCAGTCCTGTTGTTTTTAGGGTCAATACGGCAAACATTTATTATTAGTTTAGCAATTCCACTGTGTACCCTAGCAGCAATAATTTTGATGAAGCTGTTTGGTTTAACTTTAAACGTATTTAGTCTTGCAGGGTTAACTCTAGGAATAGGTCAAGCCATTGATACATCAGTCGTTATTCTAGAGAACGTTGCCGAAAAAACTGGTAAAATTCCTACTCAAAGAGAGAAGCGGAGTAGTGAAGTAGTGGAGTGGGAGAAAGACTCTAATCCCCGCCTAATCCCCAATCGCCATTGCCCCTTATCCCCAGAGGGGGCCCCGAGTTCCCCAATCGCCAATCCCCAATTCTTTATCGACACAGCAATTGCCTCTTCACAAGAAGTAGAGTCTGCACTAGTCGCCGCCACTGCTGCCAACTTAGTTTCTGTCGTACCCTTCTTGTTAATTGGTGGATTTATCTCACTACTATTTAATGAACTGATTCTAACAATTAGCTTTGCAGTTGCTGCCTCATTGGTTGTTGCCGTTACAGTTGTACCAACGCTATGTTCTCGACTGTTAGCAATTCCTTGGTCTAGTCGTATTAGTGAGTTTTGGCTGCTGCGACAGTTTAATAATCGATTTGAAAATTTAACAAACCTTTATAGCAGAATACTGAGTAGAGTTTTACGCTATAAAATACTTGTCATTACTGTAGTCTTTATCATTGCAGGTGGTGGCAGCTTGTTTATGGCAGGTCAGATTCAGCAAGAAATTTTGCCGCGCATCAACACCGGACAAGCTAACCTAAGAGTACAGTTTCCTCCCGGTACACCTCTAGCAACTTCTCAGAAAGTCATGCAGGTTGTAGATGATATTTTAATGAAGCAACCGGAAACTGATTATATTTTTACAACAGTTGGGGGTTTTCTTTTTGGTACTAATACGAGTGAAAATCCTCTCCGTGCTAGCAGCACTATTACTTTAAAACCAGGGAAAGATGTTGAGGAGTTTGTTCAACGGGTTAACCGGGAATTTAACAAACTTAACCTAGCAGGAATTCTATTGCGCCTTAACCCCGGTCAAGTACGGGGTCTTATCTTAACGAATACCCCAGCCCAAGGTTCGGAGATTGATGTTATCCTGCAAGGTCAGGACGAACAAAAGTTACAACAAGCTGGTAGACAAGTACTACAAGCTTTGGAGGAAGGGGTAACATCTGCGAGATTTCGACCAGACGCCGATCCCCGTCAGCCAGAAGTTCAAATCCGTCCTGAATGGGAAAGAGTCGCAGATTTAGGGTTGACAGCACAAGAAATTGGTCAAACGATTCAAACAGCAATTGAGGGTTCTGTACCTACACAGATTCAGCGAGGTAACCGTTTAGTTGATGTGCGAGTAGAGTTGAATCAAGAAGCCATTGAGCGTCCGTCTCAGTTAGAAGGATTACCGCTATTTACACAAAATAAGCAACAAGTCCGGTTAAGAGACATTGCTCGCATTGAGGAAGGTCAAGCACCGGGAGAGATTCAGCGTATCAATCAACGTCAAGTTTTTGTAATAGCTGGTAATTTAAGCGAAGGAGCCAGTCTTGGTAATGCCTTAACAGAAGTTTCGGAGGTATTTAAGAATCTTAAATTACCTGAGGGAGTGACACTTATCCCCAGTTCTGCTCAACAAACCAATCAACAATTGCAAAATTCCTTAAAAACTCTAGGAGCATTGGCATCATTTTTGATTTTCGTCGTCATGGCTGTGCAATACAACTCTCTGATTGACCCATTGGTTATTATGTTCACTATACCGTTGGCATTGGCTGGAGGTATTTTTGGGCTTTACATCACCAAGACAGCTATTGGTGCAACAGTGATAGTTGGTGCAGTGTTACTTGTGGGTATTGTGGTAAACGCAGGAATTCTCATGGTGGAATTGGCTAACCAAATTCAACAAGAGGAAGATTGTACTCGTCAAGTCGCCATTCTTAAAGCTGCTCCCCAGCGTTTGCGTCCCATTATAATGACCACAGTCACGACTATTCTAGGTTTGTTCCCCCTGGCTTTAGGTATTGGCGAAGGTTCAGAGTTTTTGCAGCCTTTGGGAATTGTCGTATTTTTTGGGATGGCGATCGCTACGCTAATGACATTATTTGTTATTCCCTGTTTTTATACTCTGCTACACGACGTGTTGGATTGGAAATGGGCAAAGTCTATATTTAGCAGATTAGGTAAATTGAAAACCCGTTTCCAAAAGTTGATATTTATGAGGTTTCGTTAGTGGTTAGTGGTTAGTAGGGGCGCAAAGCATTGCGCCCTTACAGTTATGAGGGAGGGATTTCCAAGAAATAAATATCTATCTTGTGGGATGGGCGTCCCGCCCGTCCTAGATAAATAACTCCCCATCTTGTGGGATGGGCGTCCCGCCCGTCCTAGATAAATGGCGGGCGGGACGCCCGCACCACAAGAAATTTTGGGAGATTTTTTTATTTGGCATCTTAAATTTTTTGTTGCTAAACTAGTGCAGCAATTTCAAGATTGAGAATCAACATGACCTCAACACACCAAACTATCTCGATCGCTGAAATTTACGTTGAGAATCCCTCCTTTGCCCAACACCTTCAAGGTCACCTCAGTAATTTCGAGTACAAGAAAATTTTCAGTATAATTACATAAAATGATACTAAATAACAAGATTTAAATAAATAATTTTTTCTACTTGTGAAACCTTGCTATATTTAATACCTACACTTTTAAAATTTTTCTCAAGGTGCATTTCTAGGAATATACATGAATCTTGCGTTCAACAACAACCTAAAAGCAAAAGTTTTAGTAGTGGATGATACACCAACTGCTTTAGATTGGTTAGTGAATGTGTTGCAGAAAAATAACTACGAAGTTCTTCTTGCGAGAAATGGTTGTTCGGCGCTTGAGATTGCTAGAACAAAACTTCCCGATTTGATTCTTCTGGATATAGTTTTACCCGATCTCAGTGGTTATAACATTTGTCTGCATCTCAAAGCCTTTCCCCAAACAAGTGAAATCCCTATTATCTTTACAAGTAGGCTAAAAGAGGGATTGGATATAGCCAAAGCCTTTCACGTTGGAGGCGTAGATTACATCATAAAACCTTTTCAAGTTGAAGAAATTTTAGCAAGAGTTCACAATCAACTCTCCCAACGCTACCTTCAAAAGATACTTCAACAACAAACTAAGTTACTTTACCAGCAAAATAAGCAACTTCAAACTGAAATTACAGATCGTCAATTTTTTCAAGAAAGACTTTTTACATCCGAACAAAAAATACGTACTGTTCTAGCTGCAATGACTGATATTGTCATTGTTATTGATATTACAGAAGAACAAATTGGTAATATAGAAATTATACCTACACAAGCAGCAGAGACAAATAGTTACAGTACAGATATAGTCGGTCAAATAGTAGAGCAATTTTTTCTAGTTGAAACGGCTGAGACTTGGTTGAGTTTGATTCAAAAAGCTATAAAGACAAAGGATACGATTGATTGGGATTTTTGCCTCACCGATTCAGAGAAGACAGTTTGGTTGACAGCAGCAATTTCTCCAATGGGCGATCGCGCTTGTATTCTAGTAGCAAGAGATATTAGCGATGTCTACGACGAGCTTCGCTTACGCAAACTTGCAGAAGAAGCATTGAGAATAGCAGAAGAACGATATCACAGCATTGTTGAAAATGCGATCGTCGGTATTTATCAATCAACTCCTGACGGACGATACATAAGTGCAAACCAAGCACTAGCGAAGATGTACGGTTATTCTTGTGCGGAAGAACTGATTGAAAACATACAATATATCGGTCAGCAATTATACTTCGCTCCCAATCGACGCCAACAATACATAACTGAGATAGAAACAAACGGTGCTGTAACCGAATTCGAGTCAATTATATGCCGTAAAGATGGTACATCCATTTGGATTTCAGAAACTGCACGTGCGGTTCGATCTCCAACAGGAAAGTTACTTTACTACGAAGGGATGGTCACTGAAATTACCGATCGCATGATAGCACAAGAAGCTTTAAAATTTCAGCAAGCACAAAGTCAAGAACTGCTGCTCAACATTTTACCCCAACCCATTGCCGAACGCCTCCAAGCAGGAGAAAGCCCAATCGCTGACCGATGCGAAGAAGTGAGTGTGTTATTTGCCGATTTAGTAGGCTTTACCCCCTTCTCCACTCAAAAAAACCCAGCCGAAATCGTAGAAGTTTTAAATAAAATTTTTTCTCAGTTCGACCGGTTGGCAGAAAAACATAATTTAGAGAAAATTAAAACAATAGGGGACGCCTACATGGTAGTAGGAGGTTTACCGACACCATGTAGAGATAGCACTCAAAAAACCGTACAAATGGCACTAGATATGCAAGCTTGTTTAGCTCAATTCAATACTGAATCAAAAGAAACATTTCAGTTACGAATCGGTATAAACACGGGAGATGTAGTAGCTGGAGTGATTGGTAAGACTAAATTTAGTTATGACTTGTGGGGAGATACAGTCAATATTGCATCGCGAATGGAGTCCAATGGATTACCTGGAAAGATTCAAGTCAGTGCTGCAACCTACCAGCGTTTAAAAGAGCAATTTGAATTTGAAGAACGTGGAAACATCACCATCAAAGGGAAAGGAGAAATGAGAACTTACTGGCTTTTAGGAAAAGCAAGACAGTGTGAAACATCCCCATGAATCTCGCTAACAACCAACAATTCAAAGCCAACATTTTGGTAGTTGATGATACGCCTGCCAACTTACGTTTATTGGTTAACGTTTTGCAACAAAATGGCTATAAAGTTCGACCCGTACCCGATGGAAACTTAGCGCTACAGGTTGTTCGAGCAAGCTTACCCGATTTAATTTTGCTAGATATTCTCATGTCAGATTTATCAGGATATGAAGTCTGCCAAAAATTGAAAGCTGACCCCCAAACTAAAGAGATCCCCATCATTTTCTTAAGTGCTTTAAGTGAAGGGCTTGATAAAGCAAAAGCTTTTCACCTTGGAGGTGCGGACTATATAACAAAACCATTTCAAGTCGAAGAAGTGCTAGCACGAGTAGCAAATCAACTAGCTTTACGGAGTTTACAGCTACAATTACAGCAAAAAAATCAGGAATTATGCCAGCAAAATGCTCAGTTGCAACTGCTTCTGAGAGCCACTGAAGAAATAAGTTCAGCAACTAGCATTGATTCAGCGCTAAAAAGCGTTCTGGCTTTAATTTGCCAAACGATTGGCTGGGATTTGGGAGAAGCTTGGATTGTCAATTCCGAAGAAACAGCCTTGGAATGCAGTCAAGGTTGGTATGCTAGCGAGCCTGAAGTATCAAAATTTCGTGCCGAAAGCCATAAATTAACATTTCAACCTAATGTAGGGCTTCCCGGACGAATTTGGGTTTCAAAACAACCCGAGTATCTTTTTGATTTGTCTGATGAAGATAATATCTTTTACCGCCGCAATCTTGCCTACCAATTTGGTCTTCAAGCCGCTTTTGGCGTTCCTATCGTTTTCGAGGAAGAATTGTTAGCAATTCTCGTTTTTCTTTCAAAAAATGCCATGACGACTCCGGAACCAAGAGATCTGGAGTTAGTCACTGCAATTGCAACTCAAATTGGCTCATTAATTCAACGTAAAAAATCTGAAGTTGCACTGCACCAAGCCAATCACGAACTAGAACGTTTAATCAATTTAGACGGATTAACTCAAGTTGCCAATCGCCGACGCTTCGACCAAGTTTTAGAATTAGAGTGGTACAGGCTAAGTCGGGAGCAACTGCCATTATCCCTTATTCTTTGCGATGTCGATTATTTCAAACGCTACAACGACACCTACGGTCACATTGCAGGAGACGTTTGCTTGCAGAAGATTGCCCAAACGATTAGCGATTCTGCCAAGCGTCCCGCCGATTTAGTTGCTCGCTATGGAGGGGAAGAATTTGCCGTTCTTCTACCCAATACAAGCCTTGAAGGAGCAATGAAAGTAGCAGACCTGATTCAGCAACAAATACAAGAACTTTACCTGCCTCATATTGAATCACATATTAGCCAGTATGTCACATTAAGTCTGGGAGTCAGTACTTTAGTTCCTACCTATGAAGAATCAAAGGAAATATTAATTAGAGTAGCAGATCGAGCACTTTATGAAGCTAAAAAACGGGGACGCAATCGTATTGTTGCAGAATCAGTTTAACAGTGACCACCTGACCACCTGACCAATGTTTATTCAATATTGAAAACTTGTGTTGGTGTGAGTTCTAAGTTTGGAAAAGTTGGTGATATGATGCGTTCGCTATCTTGAAACACTGCTTCTACTATTTCACGACATTTTCCCAAACTGGTGAGGGGTTGGGTTAGGGAAACTATTTTGGTATTAGATTTCAGCTTCTAGCCATTGGAGAGTTAAATGTAGCGACCTGCAATACTAATCGCTTATTTTCTTAAGCAACTATATAAAATCTCTTTCCATCTTGGTATGTCAATTTCTCGAACTACAGTTATGTTTGGTTCTTTATGAAGGACATCTAATTCATCAATAACTGTCATACCGCGAGTTAGATCGCTTGTTATTTCTATATCTACAAAATATTTGCCTTGACGGGTTACAATCGTAGGATCGAGAGCAACTGCCATCGCTACTGGATCTGCTAGTGTTAATCCAATAGCTCCTTGTAGTTTTCTAGAAGCTTCAAAAGAAAATCGATTGCTATTCACTGCTAAAAGCGATTTATCTGTTCCGAAAGCCTCAATCATGTCGATTTCAGTAGAGGTCAATGCGGCAGTATATCGGCTGAGTTCCCAACCAACCATTTCAATTGGCATTCCACTATGAAAAACGACCTTTGCTGCTTCTGGATCTACCCAAATATTGTATTCAGCAGCAGGTGTAACATTACCAACTGTATTAGCAGCTCCACCCATTACTACACAGCGAGGAACTAGGGAAGCAATTTCAGGAGCACGGCTTAATGCAATAGCAATATTTGTCAGAGGACCCAAGGTGACGAGGGTAACTTCATCAGGATAAGTTTTTAGTAAATCTATGATTGCATCAGTTGCAGGTGACATTTTGGGTTTGATATGTGAATCGGGATAGTACATATTTCCCATGCCATCTTTGCCATGAAACCATTCAGCATAATTACTTTTTCTGAGAATTGGTTTTTTACACCCAACATACACAGGTGTAGTAGCCTTACAAGTTTCTAACGTGTACAGTGCATTTTTCAAACCCTGTTCAACAGACACATTTCCATTAACAATTGTTATGGCAACAACTTGTACATCTGTCCAAGAATGGGCCATCATAATTGCTACAGCATCATCAGAAGCCGTATCTGTATCAATTAGTAGTTTACGCATAAAAAGTGTAACGTATGATTGTAGTAAAGAACAAAATAAATCGGATATTTACGTATTTGGCTCAGGCTCTCTATATCGCAAAATAGCTTCAGACTTTTTCGTCACTCAGTTCCTAATATCGTCATTTGTAAGTGAGTCATATTTGCCAAACGTATCAAAGATTTCTTGTCATTAATAGAATTACCTACGCCTGAATTTAGTAACCTACTGTTACCGCTCTCAACTCTCTCACGCGAAGAGCTTCTCGCAAGATTTGGGCAATAGAAAACATTGGTTCCCCTCAATCCTCCCAACCCTTGATAATTCGTGAGTCGTAATTTTTGACTTCAATTACGAATTACGAATTATTCTTATCCTCCCGTTTGATTTTGGTAGAAACGAGTTGCAAAATTTTGCGATCGCGTCGGTGATAAAGCACGTGCTTTAATAATTGCCGATCCCAATAAAACGTAAGACATTCCACCCACTACAACCAACAACCCTAAAACAAAAACTCCCAAACTACCTGCAAGCCCTGCACTACTGTTCCACAACCCGTGTAACCCTGCTGCACTCAAATATCCTACAATCAATGTCCGCCAAGCCAGACGGGGTTTGAGAATACTCAAGCCAATACAATAGCCAAACCACCCACTCCAAGCCAAATGTCCTGCTACTTCACCTAAGATTCTGGGAATCAACAGTTCCAATCCTGCTAAAAGCCCTGCTTGTTCTCCCATATCTCTTGCAACTTGTGCAACAGTACCAGGTACATATTGACCCAAGGTTTCAAATAGTGTAAATCCCACAGCAGAGGCACTTCCCAACAAAATTCCATCAAGGGGTTCCCATACGCCAATACGTTCGCGCTTTGGAGAAGATAGTTTTCTTCCTAAAAAATAAAATGCAAATATTGGTAAGGATTTAAGTAATTCTTCTAACAACCCCGCACCAAAAAAGTAGCGGATAAATAACTGTGGAAAGGGGAGAGTAGTCGGATCGTCTGGCACATTTCCAGGAAGAAGAACCCGAAATACGAATATGAATAGGTGCAGTACGGGGCTTGCCAAAATGACGATCGTGAAAATTATGGCAGCGATAAGTACCCACCAAGGTTTCGGCTTACCACACAATCTATAGACAAAGTATAAAACGCCACTTGCTAAATAAGAACCTAGTAAAAATTGATATGTACGTCCTTGAACAAAAAACAACAGTACCACGAAGATGACTGTAATAATTCCAGGTATCAGGTAAGCTTTGCGAGTGAGGTCTTTAGGTGGTGATAGGATAGGAAACAATTGCGACCAGCTTGCTTCGCTATCTGTCTGAGATGACGCCACAGGCTTTGCTACTACGCGAGTTGGCGAAGCTACAGGCTGTGGTGCTTTGAGAGGTTGTTGGTACTCAAAGACAAATTCTGGTCCATTGTTACCAAACATAATGCGATCGCCTGCTTGCAATTCCTGGCTACCCTGCAAAGCAGAACCATTCAAAAAAGTTCCATTAGCACTATTCAAATCCCACAGCACATAACTTATCCTGCCATCAGGTGTTTTTGATGGGCGAACGGATGCGTGTCGTCGCGAAACCATTCCATAGACATTGGAACTAAGTACTATCTGACAGCTAGGGTCGCGCCCAATGACCACTTCGCCTGTTGTCAACAACGAGTAAGAATTGTTTTCCTTGCCAGATACCAAACGTAGAATAGCAATACTCATGTAGGTATATCCTCTGTTCACCGGGCTATAAAATGGGGCAATGGGCATTGGGTATAGGGCATTGGGCATTGGGAAAGAATTATTTTCATACTTAGTTGTGGTTTTTTTCTGTAAACAATTGTTTAAAAATTTGAATTTTGTAGTCAGTAGTTTTACTGACAAAAAGGACTTATGTAGCAATTTAATCAGCAACACTACATCTTTAATACCATCTCTTTATAAAATATTCCCAAAAAAACACAGTTAGTTTTTGAACTTGCTCCTGTAAGTAGCTAAGTGGAAATCAACCGAACTACATGACAAAATGTAAACCTGCCGGAAATCCTTACCAATGACGAGCCTCACTAGTTAACTGTAATTATGCTGGCTTACCTATGCAAACCTTGTAACAACACGGATTGCCAAAGAACAATGGACTGAAGTATGAAATATTCCGTGGGCGTATAATCCAGGCGATCGCTTCCCAACGGCTTTAGAGATGCTTTATGCCTTTGTAGGGCGTAGCCCACCCTACAAAGTGAGTGGAATTTTAGAGCCCAAAGGGAGTAACTACTATCTATCAACAATAATCACCCATAAACTTGCAGCTAGTCCAATCACTGCTAAATGTTGCCAAAAAAGCGATCGCATACGTTGACGAGCAATTTTTTGTGTGAGGATAACACTCAACAGGACTGAAAAAATCAAAGTACTACCCTGTAGAAAATCAATGACTGCTGGGTGAGCAACTAATATAGGTACCTGTTCGCCATTAAGACCAAAAGTTGCAAAAGTGACGGGTAAAATTCGTCCTCCTTCTGCTAAACCCAGACGCAAGTAATGGGCTAGATTACCACCAAGCACGAGTGGTAGATAACCATATGCTAATTCGATAAATGGTCTTGGCTTGAGTTGAGAACTAAAACGAGACAAACCATATGCTGCAAAGGGAATTGCAGCGGGGATCGCTAAAGCCAACAATGATAGACCTAAATGAGGCAGAAACTGTGTGAGGTCAAAATGCAACCCCAACCAGGACTGTAACTCTGGTAAACGGTGGAGATAGATACCCCCTAACAGTAAAAATAATAATGCGACCTCATAAGCTCGGGGTATATGAGTTGTCCAAAGTTCCATTCCAGGAGGACGTAAATTGAATTCAACGGAACGATGGGGACAAGCCTTCAAACACGTCATGCACAAGACGCAATCTCTATTATCTTCTAGCTGTGCTGGGTGAGAGTATAAAGGACATCCTCCAGTTTCCATCCCTTCGCCTTTTTGAGGACCGCCCTTATAACATTGATATGTCGTACAACTTGCGGAACAAATTCCTTGTTGCGCTCGCAATTCTGTCATGGCAAGTTTGGCAAACAAACCGTTCATTCCACCAATAGGGCAAAGATACCGACACCAAAAGCGCCTTTCAAAAAGAGCAGAGAAAATCATTGCTCCGGCAGTAATTAATAACAGCAAACAACCTGAAAGATAAGCTGTATTTTCCAAGTTCCAAATCTCTTCCCACAGGAAAATCAAAGTAAATAACCCAAAGATAAACCATCCTCCCCATTTTTCTGCTTGCTCTCTCGGCCAACGTTTTAGTTGTCGAGGAAATAGCCATAAGGAAAGTTTCTGAGTTATTTCTCCATAAATCATAAAGGGGCAAACAGCACACCAAATACGACCTAAAAAAGGAAATGCTAGTAGGAAAAAAGGCCACCACCAAGCCCAGAACAAATTGAGAGCAAAATTGCGATCGCGTGTTTGCGGACCGACAAAAAGCACGGCAACAATAAAAGCAAAGGCAAGCAAAGTAAAACCGTAATTAATGCGATCCGTCCACCAAGGGCTGCGGAGAAATTGCCGCAAATTGGGATAAGCATTTAAAAGATTGAGGCGAAATTCCTTTTTCTTCGTTTGAGCCGACCAGAAAATTTCTTCCGTCAGAGTTTTTGCCTCTCCTGCTTGCACGATTGCCCGTTCCACAAGGTTCTGCAATTCCTTAAGATTTCCAGGAAAATCATAGGATTGCAAGCGGCGTATGGCTTCTGGTGTCACCGTTGGTTTTGAAATCCCTCTTGCCGTAGTATAGAGACTAATGTAATACTCTACCTGTGCTTTAATATCAGTTTTCCGTACCCGTAGAGGTGGGACTTTGATAACTTGACCTACAGCACGTTCAATAGCTGGCTGATTTTTTTCGGAAACAATCAAAATCCGAGCACGGGTAGTACGAGGTTCAACAGGTGCTTCCTCTGAACGAGTGATGGGGCTATACTGAGATGTTTCTAATAAATTGGCTAATGCTGGTAACAACTCGGTCGGGGTTTCTTGGATATTATTGAGAACTAAAGTTCCTTCTCCAAGCCATTCGAGCAATCCTGGTTTGCCTCCATAGCGACCAAATAACTCAGCACCACTCGTTTGTAGAATTCCACAGTTAACTTTAATAATGGGTTCTCGTCGATAGGAAGAACCAAAATGAATTAGGGCAGCAACATTATCCTTTTCTAACCCCGGTTCGCCAAAAATCAAAACCGATTTGCGATCGCTTGCCGCTTTTCTAATTTCCTCCCGCAACTTGACTGCATAACGACTTGTCCCTACAATACCACGCCGTGCTTTGGTGACTAAATAAGGTCGCAAAGCAACAGAACGTTCTTGTTCGTAGTTAAGGGCAGAAGTAAGCTGAGACACTTCTTGTGCCATTTGACGAGAAACAGCCTGAGAAATTTCTGGATATTGATTCAGTATTTCCCGAAATTGAGCAGCAGGTAGAACCCATACATGACATTCTGTAACTGTTGTAATTGTGCGTTGAACCGATTCATTTAACAGCAGTTCTTGTAAGTTAATAACCGAACCAGGGAGAAAACCAACAGCTAATGATGGATTTGTTTTATTAGTGCTGTCACTTTCTAATTGACCTTGTTGTAAAATATACAAAGCTTCTGGAGAAGACCCTTCACTCACCAAACGATGATTTGCTGGAAAAACTTTTTCTTCTATAATTTCGGATAATGCATTTAGAGACTCATGAGAAAGAATTCCCAAAGCTGTCCGTTCTTGGAGCCATACTAATAATTCTGGAGATGCCATAATACCATGCGTTGATTTTAGATTTTGGATTGAGAAAGTCATGTCTAGACTTGATTTTGACCAACTATCTGTCGCATTCTTTGTTCAAATTCTGCTTCTCCTCGTGCAGTAAACATTGCCTGCTGTTTTATATATGTCCAACCTAATGCGTCTAAGTCTTGATTATTGATAGCATTCTTCCCCGGCGAGCAGTGCGATCGCGTTTTGTCTGAGTCATGGCTTCCGTTTTGAGTGCATTGTCTATTTTACCAATGATTAGTTAGCAACAATAATTACCCACAGACTTGCGGCTAGCCATGTACCAAGGGAGGAAGTTCTGGAAACGCTATTGACGTGCCTGAAGCCTACACCGACCAGCTTGCTGGTCGGTGTAAGTAGTTCACATGATTTACTGGTGCGCGGTTGCAAAATGGTGCGTGGCTATCTCAAGACTAACCCCGATGTCAGTGAGAGTGACAAGCACCTCTGCGACTTTACCCAGTAAAGTTATCTGCCCCGTTTGCTTTAACCTCCATTTTGCCTCTATTTTGAGCGCATTGCCCCTATTTCTGATTCAGGTAAAACTGACTCAGTCGTTCCTTGGGGTAAAACCTTGGAATTGCTAAAAAATCTGAAATAGGTTGATACAAAAAATTCTTTCAGAGGAAATAGTAAATATGTTAAAGGATTGATTGCCACAATAATATTGCGGGTATCGCGTTTGGCTGATGCTACGATCTGCTTTGCCACCCAATCACCGGACATAACTCCAATGGGATTAAGGTTGCTTTTGAAAGGTCCTAGAATTAATTTGCGTATTACACAAGGAGCATCCAAACGACGTAATGTGACTAAATCTCCCAAAGCACGTTTGGAAAGTTCGTACAAAGGGCTAATTGCAGGGCTGACTTCTGCTTCAGAAGTATTCACCCACACTTCTTTCAGAGCTACGTGTTCGTGAGTCCGGACGGTGGTTAAAAAAAGTTCTAACAATCGCCAACTAGAAAAGGTGTTGATCTCGTAAGATTTAAAAATTGCCTCTGGTGTTCTTTCACCTTTGACGTTGATACCATGGTTGAGGACTAAAATATCTATCTGCTTTAGTTGTTCGAGCAATTCTCCCTCTTTTCCCACTTCCCAAGCAATTGTTTTCACGGCTAGGGGTTTGCCATTAACTGTCAGAGTGACGGGTTCTGATTTTGAACTCAGGGCTATTACTTTTGCACCTGCTAAATGTAAATGTAACAGGAGCGATCGCCCTAGCGTTCCCGATGCTCCCGTGACGGCGATTTTCTTACCCTTCAGTCCCAGTGCTGTACCCATAAGCTTATCTATAAAAGTGAAGGTACTGCAATAGTAAGCGCGATCGTTATCAAAATGATGCCGCCAGTGATAAGGTCGATTGACAAACCAGTTCCCTGGAGGGGTCAAGAAGGGACCTGGTAAGTGAGTCACATCAGTTGCTTCCCGCGCCCATTCACTACCAATGCCACGTGCTATACAACTAGCTAAAAACGTCAAAGTGTAAAGGATTCCCACCAAAGCTGCCAACTGGTACTGTGGCGTCCACTGAAAACAAACCCACCAAAAGACTAGCGAAAACAATAACATGACAAGGCATTCCGGTAAATCGTGATGCCATTGTGCCTGACGATATATTTTAGCATTCACAACGTTCAAATCTCGATGAAAGACGCGATGATGCCATGCGTGTTGTCGATACAGTGGTTGCCAATGATGGGCTAAGACGTGGTATAAATCTCGTACTAGTTCTGCCCATAAGAGAGAGCCTAGTCCCCAAGCCGCGATCGCTATCCAAAAGGACACCATAACCTACTTTACTTACATTCCAAAATTATTGTGTTGCAATTGCGTTGGTATTGCACGTAAACAGCCCAACTTTTGTGGCTTAGAGTGACTAGAACAACACAGTACAATCCCCTAGTAATATATACTGTGATAAACTCACTTGGCAAAGAGTTGAGTCAAAATTGCCATGCCATAAAAATTCCTCTTCCCTCTTGCGTCTTCCACAATCCCCGCTCCTACTCCCTATTTTTATAACAAATGCAATTATCAGATATTCCCAACCTTGTCGTACCGCTCGTACTTTTAAGCATAATTATCATGACCGCAGTATTTTTCAGCCGTACCAAGCTCTAGCCCACCTATATATTCACTGGTCACTGGTCACTGGTCACTGGTCACTGATAAGTACTAATTACTAATCATGAATGATTAATGTTTAATTACCGCTAATGGAGGTTAAAATAAATCCCGATTGTCTCCAAAATATTAAGGTTTCATGATTTCCAGTAACGACTTTCGACCTGGCGTATCTATAGTGTTAGATGGGTCTGTATGGCGAGTAGTAGAATTTCTTCATGTGAAACCCGGTAAGGGTTCAGCGTTTGTACGGACAAAACTGAAAAATGTCCAGAGTGGGAACGTGGTAGAAAAAACGTTCCGAGCGGGTGAGACAGTTCCCCAAGCCAATCTGGAAAAAAGTACAATGCAACATACCTATAAAGAAGGTGACGAATACGTCTTTATGGATATGGAATCTTATGAAGAAGGCAGATTGAGTGCCGCACAAATCGGCGAACGTGTAAAATACCTCAAGGAAGGTATGGAAGTCAACGTAGTTCGTTGGGATGACCAAGTCCTAGAGGTAGAACTGCCTAACTCAGTGGTGTTGGAAATTATCCAAACAGACCCAGGTGTTAAGGGCGATACTGCAACGGGTGGTTCAAAACCTGCAACTGTGGAAACAGGCGCAATGATTATGGTTCCACTCTTTATCGCTCAAGGAGAACGCATCCGAATCGATACTCGCAACGATACCTACTTAGGCAGGGAGTAGCCTACCTTTCACCTACAAAGTCTGCAAATCCCGAGTTTGATGCGTTACAGGGATTTGTCTCCCTGTCTCAAAAGATAACAGACTTTACAAAAGATACCAACTTGGAATCAGTAAGATTTTTTGAGAAGGTTGAAACCGCCTAACTCAAAGGCATAACAATCCAAAATCTCAAATCCAAAATTGGTATGAGTCTCTCTACCACCTAATTGCATGAGGTAAGAAAAGCTGTGCCATTAGACTTTAACGAAATCCGCCAACTACTGACGACCATTGCACAAACAGATCTTGCGGAAGTGACACTCAAAAGTGACGATTTTGAATTAACGGTTCGCAAAGCTGTCAGTGTTAGCAATCAAGTATTGTCAGTAGCGCAAGCGGGACAAGGTGCGGTATCTTCGGGATTACCACCCATTCCACCGCCTCCGTCATTGGTGGTACCGGCGGTGACGGAACCTACTCCGCTCGATCTGACGACTGCTACAAAAGGAATTCCGTCGCCAGTCACTTCTTCTCCTGTTATAGACTTAAAACTCGTTGAAATCCCCTCCCCAATGGTAGGAACTTTTTACCGCGCCCCTGGTCCGGGTGAAGCGTCATTTGTGGAAGTGGGCGATCGCGTCAAAAGGGGTCAAACAGTTTGTATCATAGAAGCTATGAAACTCATGAACGAAATAGAAGCAGAAGTTTCTGGGCAAGTAGTGGAAATTCTGTTACAAAATAGCGAACCAGTGGAATACGGTCAACCTTTGATGCGAATTAAACCAGATTAAGTATTAATCTATATATCGAGTCCATAAACTGTAGCTAAGCTCTTGAGAGTCTAGCGAGCGTTTCCTGGCTAAATTTAACCGTCATTGTTAAAATTCCTAGCTGCATCTAACAAATCTACCCTGATGAAACAAGCGTTGTCTGTACCACCGGAAGTTGTGCAACAAGTAGCTGAATACTTCAGCCTCTTGAGTGAACCTATGCGTCTGCGGCTGTTGCATTTACTGCGGGATGAAGAAAAATGCGTGCAAGAATTGGTAGAGGCAACACAAACTTCTCAGGCTAATGTATCAAAGCACCTGAAAGTTATGTGGCAAGCAGGAATACTCAGTCGCCGCAGCGAAGGAACTTGTGCCTATTACCGGGTAGAAGATGAAATGATTTTTGAATTGTGCAACCGAGTTTGCGATCGCCTAGCCACTAGGTTGGAACAGCAAGCCCGTAACATTCGGGTTTTAAATAATCAGTGACCAGTGACCAGTGACCAGTGACCAAATTCAGTGAACAGTAACCAGCGACCAAATTCAGTGACCAGTGACCGAATGAATCACTTTGCTTGTCAGCGCTCAAGTAACTGTATTTTATATGCACCATTGTTGGTTTATAGAAAAACAAGAAACTGATTTATGATTTAAATCCCCATACTTGTAAAGTAGGGGATTTACTGGTCAGGTGGTCACTGGTCACTGGTCACTGGTCAGGTGGTCACTGTAATTAAAGTTCAAAATTTTGTTTGTAGCTTTCGCGAGTTAGGGGCTGTTCCAACTCCAAACCTTCGCCACCCAAAACATCCAACTGTTTGCCGTTGACCTCAATGTATACTTTGGCATTGGGATTTAAAGAAGTGGCAGTGTATACAACTTGTCCTACACGACCCATCATGGAGGAGCTACCACCTCCTGTCGTAAAATCTTCTGATAAGTTGACGTGGACGCCGTCATCTGCTACCTTCACACCCAACAACTTGGTTCCTGTTGGAATAGTTGTGGAACCAGTTCCTTCAGTTGGTCCTGCTAATAGTTTTGAAAAAGCTGCTTCTAAAACTTGGTTGGGTTCTCCTTGAGGTAATGTAACAGCTTGCGGAACTAATGAAAGCTTTGTGCCACTGTCCTGTAACCAATAAACTTCAGCTTTTTGCTCTGTATTGATTGGTTTGGGAGTCTCAAGTTTTCTTGAAACACTATTTTCTGGCTGTGATGGAGCTTTCGCTCCTGGGACAATTACGCGGTAAGCTATAGCACCACTGACAGCAATAACCGCTACTGAAATAGCTGCAATGATACCTGAAGAAATACGATTACCTTGTTGTTCTTTCATATTGAATTCCTTCCTTTAGGCTGAAAATAGAAAAAAGTATTACTGTAATGAAGAAGCCGGGTAAAAGACGTTACCTAAGAGCCTCGGGTTTCCAAAAATTTGGAGGACGGTTCTATTCGTATGAATGCTGCGATTTCTAATTCTTGTTGTTTCATATTTAATTTTAGAATTCGTACTTGTAGACCGTCACCTTCTAATTTTCCCAAATCTAATCGTTGGTTGATATTGTTCACAATTTGATTTAAAAATTGTGGTGGAGCGGCTTCTCCATTGGCAGTCACCTCTGGTTCGACAAGTTGAATGTTTTTACCACCAATAATATTTATCCCCGATTCTGCCTGAATTAACAAAGGTTGATTTTTGCTATCATTCTGTAATTCTACTTGGAAACTCAGTCTATTGTTAGCTAAAAATTTTACAGTTGGATTTATAAATTTATATACAGAGTTATACCCTGTATTTGATGAATCGTCCACGCTAATTTTTATCTTTTCCAACTGAGCTAAGAATTTGGGTGACTGTAACAGCTTGTTGATATCCTCCTGGGTTAAAACAATACGCAAACCCGCTTGTAAAGGTCGTTGAAATAAAGGTTTTTTTCTCAGAGTACGCGGGTCTAATTCAATGGCATCGGTTTCTAATTCTAAAGCAGCAATTTGAAGACTTTGCTGCTTGAGTTGTAAAGAACGTCCTGCAACCCTAACTCTTTGGACTTTTCCTTGTAGCAATTGATGAGAGGGAGCGTTATCAACTCTTACCTGTAACTGCTTTACGCCAGCGAATTGAGAGCGTATGGTATTTTCAGCAATTCGGTCGATCGCCAATCCTACAGGAGAAATCAATCCTAGCAAGCCAGATAGGATTATTGTGAGGAGTTCCATACTTGTTAGTTGTTAGTTGTTAATTGTTAGTTGTTGATGGAGAATGACCACTAACCACTAACTACTAACTACTAACCACTCCTTTATAGTAGATACAACTTCGGCAATGTCAATTTCCTGAGAGTTGCGGCTTTTTCTTTCAACGACTTCAACTTTACCATTGGCAATCGCCCGTCCAGTCACGATTCTGTAAGGGATACCAATTAAATCGGCATCTTTGAATTTTACTCCCGGTCGCTCGTCGCGATCGTCTAGTAGAGTGTCGATTCCGGCTTGATTGAGTTCTGCATAAAGTTTTTCCGCAATTTCTACTTGTTGAGCATCTTTGACGTTAGGAATCGTAACAATTGCTTGATAAGGTGCGATCGCAGCAGGCCAAATAATCCCATCTTTATCATAGGATTGCTCTACAGCAGATTGCGCTAACCGCGATACACCTACACCATAACAACCCATGATTAAAGGTTTTTCTTCTCCTTGTTCGTTGGTATACGTTGCGCCCATTGCTTGGGAATAGTTAGTCCCTAATTGAAAAATATGTCCTACCTCAATTCCACGAGCGCTCATCAAAAGTTGTTCGGGATTGTGAACGGCTCGATCCCCAGGTCTTGACTTACGCAGATCTACGATAAGTTCGGGTAACTTGTATTGCTCGTTCCAATTTGCGCCAACAACGTGATAGCCAGATTCATTTGCACCCGTGGCAAAATTCTTCAAATCAACGGCTGTTTTATCAGCAAAACGGACAAAATTAGGAACGACATCCTTGGCGGACTGAATGAGACTATCGGCAATATCCGGTGCAATATAGCCCAAAGGTAAAGGTTTCAAAAGTTTTGATTGGGCTTGTGCATCTGGTACTAACAACTTAATAGCAGCTTTAGCACCAAACTGAGGAGCTAGTTTTGTCAGTTCGTTTTGTAACTTGACATCGTTCACCTCTTGGTCGCCTCGGATACTCACTAGCACTAATGCTGTCATCCCATTATCAAAAATTGTTTGATAAAGAACGTTTTTTACGACTTGGGTGGGGGAACATTTGAGAAATTTACACATTTTCTCAATGGTTTCTGTTCCTGGAGTTTCCCGCTTTTCATAGCTGGTGAAGGGTGATGGTTCTGCGTCAGGGGGGAGAGAAACCGCTTTCTCTACGTTAGCAGCGTATTGTCCATCTTCTGTGTACAAGACTTCATCTTCGCCTGCTTCGGCTAGCACCATAAATTCTTGGGAACCGGAACCACCAATAGCACCAGAATCAGCTTGTACGGCACGAAAAGCTAGACCGCATCTTCGTAGGATATTATGGTATGCGGTATCCATATCCTGATAAGTTTTTTTCAAACTTTCTTCATCTGGGTGGAAGGAGTAAGCATCCTTCATGATGAATTCTCGCCCGCGCATTAAGCCAAAGCGAGGACGGATTTCATCGCGGAATTTTGTTTGAATTTGGTAAAGAACCTGTGGAAGCTGACGGTAGGAACGAATCATATCGCGTGCGATCGCTGTAATCACTTCCTCATGAGTCGGTCCCAAAGCCTGTTCTTGATCGCGACGATCTTTGAGGAAGAACATAATACCTTCTCCTCTGGTGTAAGTGTCCCACCGTCCCGACTCTTTCCATAACTCAGATGGTTGTAACTGAGGGAAGAGACATTCTTGTCCTCCCACTTTGTTGATTTCTTCGCGGACAATTTGGGAGATTTTTTGCAGGACTCGCCACATAAATGGAAGGTAAGCATAGACGCCGCTACCGATGCGACGAATGTAGCCAGCGCGGACTAAGAGTTTATGGCTGGGAATCTCAGCATCTGCTGGATCGTCCCTAAGTGTGAGGAATAGCATTTGTGACAGTCGCATCGTTTGTCCCCTTTCCAGATTCAATAATCCTTTAGTCAGTTAAGTTATTGTATTAGCTTGCTATAAATTACCAAAAGATATAAGCAAGCTTACTTTAATAAACCTTTTTAAAATGTCCGCTTGCAACCTCAGGAGAAAAGCACCTTGCCCGATATTAGTTATCAAGCCCAACCACCCTTGGAATTTATTCCCCCGGCGTTAGATCCTTTGTTTTTGCGCGTTGTCCAGTTAGTGTTACCCAATTGGATACGCTGGAAAACAGCAATTAACCATATTGAAGCAGACAATGTAGAGGTTTTGGTGGATTTGTACCGCCAGTTCCAAGAAGGTAAAATCCGCTTTATGCTGGCATTTCGCCATCCAAAGACGGAAGATCCTTTTGCTTTGGGCTATTTGCTTTATCACATTCTGCCAAAAGTAGCACGACAGGGGGGTATAGCGCTACAGCGTCCCATTCACGCTCATTTTATTTATGACCGTGGAATTCCTCTTTGGGCTGGTTCCCATGTTGGCTGGATTATATCTCATTTGGGTGCAACCCCTATTCAACGAGGGAAAGCAGATTGGACGGGATTGCGATCGGCACGTGACTTATTTGTCAACGGTCGATTTCCTATGGCGGCTGCACCTGAAGGAGCTACTAATGGTCTTTCAGAAATTGTCAATCCTCTAGAACCGGGTATCGCCCAGATGGGTTTTTGGTGTGCTGAGGATTTACAGAAAGACAAGCGAGACGAACAAGTTTTTATTGTACCAGTCGGTATTCGCTACAGTTATGTTGCCGCTCCTTGGGATGCTATTGCCGATCTTTTAACTGAATTGGAAGCGACTATTGGTATGTCCTCATCGTCCTCCTCTGCTACTTTCGACTCTCTCTACCCTCGCTTGATGAGTGTGAGCGAGCATTTATTATCTTTAATGGAAGAATTTTACAAGCGGTTTTATCATCGGAAATTGCCAGTTTGTGAGGGCGGAAAAGATGCTAATGAACTTTTTGCCGCTCGTCTTCAAGCTGTGTTAGATGTGGTGTTGCAAGTTGCTGAAGATTATTTTGACTTGCAAGCTAAAGGAAATTTTAACGATCGCTGTCGTCGAGTCGAGCAAGCCGGATGGAATTATATTTTTAGAGAAGAATTTAAGAATATTAAAGCATTGTCTGCTGTAGAAAAAGCGTTAGGCGATCGTGTAGCGGAAGAAGCGAATTTGCGAATGTGGCACATGAGACTGGTAGAAAATTTAGTTGCAGTGACAGGCAAATACGTGCGAGAAAAACCCACAGCAGAACGATTTGCTGAGACAACTGTACTTCTGTGGAATGTCGTCACTCAGATTACGGGTAGAAATCCATTCCGAACACCCAATCTTGGCAAGCAAAATGTGAAAATAACAATTGGCGAGCCATTATCTATTTCCGAGCGTTATCCAACTTATAAAGCAAGTCGTCAAGGTGCAAGACAAGCAGTTGCCGACCTTACAAAAGATTTACAACAGAGGTTAGAAGGATTAGTTTTGAAAGATGATTGATAGAGTAGGTTGGGTTGAGGAACGAAACCCAACATTTAATCGAATTATTGCGGTCATTTCGTTCTACACGATATATTTGGCAATTTAAAATTTACTTTCGCAACGGGACAGAAAGAAGAAAATAACCGCAGCCTGTAGCAGATGGACGCTGATAAATTTGTACCTTAACAGAGACTATGAAACGCTAGAATTCCTGAGTCAACTGTTGAGTATTTTAGAGTTATATTTCTTCTAGCAACTGTCTCTTGGCTCATGTTTCAGTTCTATCAGAGAAAAAATTGTCTCGATTTAAAGCGATTTCTTCAATTTCGTCAATATCCGTTGCTGACAATCCCTCATAAACTTGAGCAGTAAGTTGTAGCATATCTTGAGGACTAAGAGGAGTTGTAGGTTCAACTATCAGTTGAACAAATTGCCCTTCAATCAACTCAGGTTCTTCTAAAGGGCGAAATATACCATTTTCATAAATAGCTTTTAAGGTTTGCATTTGATAACCTATTCTTTATTTACTAAAGTAAACACATTAGCCTTCGACCTCCTAATGTTCCACAAAGTACAAAACTTGTTCGCTGTCGGTGAAAAATAGGTTGCGGTCAAGTGTTATGTAAACTATAATATTAGAATTTATCAAGACATTCACAAGTTATGTTTTTCCTTTAAGTATTCCCATTTAGCCTGTTCTACATCAAACTCTAATGGTGTAGGAGGAGCGTTTTCTAGTAAATCCTTCAACGCTTGGACTTTGTACTCTCGTTTTTTGGGTTGTTCTGATGTTTTTGCGAGCGTTGAACTTGACTGTAAAATAATAACTTCTACCTGACCAGGAGCCACGTTAAGAGGCTCGTCAAGAATTAAGTTACCTGATTCATCAACTATTGCCTGTAGCTTGTAGGCTTGTATATCTCTATTCTTTAGTTATTTTGAATTAAAGTACTAATTTAAATATATCATATTCCAAATAAGTTACAATACAAATGAACTATAGTTCAAATACTGAATATGTTGAGCTTAGAAAAATCAATGATAGCAAAACCTTTTCTGAAATGGGCAGGAGGGAAAGGTCAACTCATCGAACAGATGAATAGTTTTTTGCCTAATGGATTAACAGAGGGTTCGATCGCAAAATATATAGAGCCATTTGTTGGAGGTGGAGCAGTTTTCTTGTATCTAGTTCAAAACTATCCTATTAAAGAAGTTTTTATTTTTGATGTTAATATTGAATTAGTTATAGCATATAGAACTATTCAACACAGTGTAGAAAAACTTATTCCAATTGTATTAGATATACAAAATAAATATCTATCTCTTGACGAAAATGAAAGAAAAACGTACTTTTATCAAATCAGAGCAGAATTTAATTTGCAACGAAACGAAATAGATGTAACAAAATATAATTCGACATGGATTGAGAGAACTGCACAAATTATTTTTCTAAATCGTACTTGTTTTAATGGTCTTTTTCGAGTGAATTCAAATGGAGATTTTAATGTTCCAATCGGTAAATACAAAAAACCTAATATATGCGATAAAACCAATTTGAAAGCTGTTTCTGAAGCCCTTCAAAAGACTCAAATTCATTATGGAGATTTTAGTGAATGTGAACAATATGTAGATGGTAATACTTTTGTTTATTTCGATCCACCTTATAGACCAATTAGTAAAACATCTAACTTTACCTCATATTCACAAAATATATTTGATGATTCAGAACAATTACGACTGCGAGACTTTTTCAAATCCCTTGATGCAAAGGGAGCTAAATTACTTTTAAGTAATTCCGATCCGAAAAATGAAGATATTAATGACGATTTTTTTGACAATGCCTATGCTGGTTACCGTATTGAAAGAGCCATGGCTTCACGCAATATCAATTGTAATGCTTCAAAGCGGAAACCAATTAAGGAGATTTTAATTATGAATTACTAAAAACAAGGGTAACTGAGATATGATGAAAATTTACATAAGTGCAGCCAATAAAATTCTGACAATATCTTCCAATTCCTCTGTGACTCGATACAGATTGATTCCTTCTTCAATGAGTTTTTGCTGCCGATATAAAATTCCAAATTGCCAAATATTGCCTGTTGTTACTGCTCCAAGTATTTCACTTTGATTTGAATCTATCCACTGGTCAAGGGCTATCATTTCTGTTGCTAATTGTGTAAATCCCCGATTTAAATCGGCTTGTTTAGCTTCAATAACAATTAAATTAGCTGAAGAGCGTAAGTAATAATCTAAATTTCCTTGGAGTTGATTGCTAACTTTAATATTATATTCTATTCGCAATTTAGCACGAGAATAATGAATTAAATCTGTTACAAGCGGAGCAATAAGCATTTCCCGACGAGTTGCTTCGTTTTCTAAATCTACATAAGGTAATACTTCTTCAATACGTTGTTTTAAATCAGAGATTCGGTCTAGAGTTCCAGGATATTTTGATAAAGCAAGGAACTGGCGATTAAAAGAATAACCAAATTCTGTTACTAAGTCATCAACAGGAAATCCTAATTCAAAATAATTCCTAAAAGTATATGAACGAGTCAAATCAAGTAATGGTTGACGGCTCATTTTATACCTCCATGTTAATTTTATTGTATGATTTCAGGAAATACTTTAGATAAATCCAAAAGTCAATCGGGAAAACAGGAGAGAGGGACAGTTTCATTAGGTAGAAAAATTAACTTTTTTCGATAGCCAAACTTTCCTTGCAAATCTTGGTAAGGTTCGCTGTAGCATTATAGGGATATTTAGATTTTAACTAATTCGCGGAATTCCCCACCCTCTACAGGGTGGGGATGGATAGCGCGTAAAAAGACGGGGTTCGTTCGCGTAGCGTCTCCGAAGGAGTTTGCCCCGTCTTTTTACACTCTCCCACCTGATTGATTTTGAATATACTGCTTTACCGTTTCTAGTGGGGCACCTCCACAGGATACGATACATTTTGAGTCGTGCCAAAGTTTAGCTTTACCCCAATAGTATTTATCAATTGTAGATTTATATTTTTCTCTCAATACTCTACTACTTGCTGATTTTAGAGACGCTACTAAGTCAGAAATATTATTATCTGGATGTAAGTCAATTAGTAAATGCACATGGTCTGGTTCCCCATTGCAATCTGTAAGTTTAGAGTTATTTGATTCTAATACACGCATAAACACTTCTTTCATGTCATCAATCATTTGCTGCGTAAACACCTTACGCCTATACTTAGTCACAAACACTATATGCAAGTGAATAGAAAAAACAACGTGTGAACCGCTTCTCAACTTAGTCATAAAGATTTCTTGTCATATCCGGAAAATGTGTTATATTAATTGTAGTCAAATATATCGAGTCAAGCAAGGTATGTCAGCAATATAATTGCCATACATTTATCCTATTGTTTTCGAGTGAGTTGAGAGCTATTTGGATTTTGGCTATGACATTCAAGAGTAAAAAACAAAAAGAATTAGATAAAGAAAAGAACAAAGATACATATGTTTCAACTGTTGTGCAGCATCTTAAATTGTCCAATTTGGGCTACGCTGTAATATCTGATATCTTGTCACACGCAAACAGTTTATACAACACCTTGACTTTCAATTTGAGGCAAGGATTTTTTGTATGCGACACGTTGAATTTTCAATTTTTGACCATTGATTTACAAACCGACTTCAAAGAAAACTACCATTACAAAATGCTGCACTCTCAAGCAGCACAGTCCGTGTGCCATAAAGTAGCTGAGAATTTCAAATCATTCAAACAGCTTTTAGACAAACATTTTAGCGAGGGAACAAAGAAACCTAAATTACCAGGTTATCGTCAAAAAGGTGGTATGTTTGAAGTGACATACCCCAGTCAATCAGTAAATTTATCACAAGAACATGGCATTATATTTGCTACTGTTTCTACTGGCATTATGTTCAAGAAGCAGTACAAAGAAGATGTCATGGGAACAAGTTTAAACGAAAAATTAAGATTCAGAGTTCCTGATGACGTTGACCCTAAGCATCTTGTTGAGCTAGTGATTACATCAAAGCATAGAAAGATTTATCTACATTGGGTATGCAGAAAGAAAAATGAAATTGTTGCTACATTAGATAAGTCAAGTGTTTTAGGAATTGACATCGGATTAAACAACTTTGTTACCTGTATTCCGAACACAGGTGAAGAAGGATTTATCATAAATGGGCGACCGTTAAAGGCGATAAATCAGTTTTATAACAAGACTGTATCTAAGCTAAAAAAGGGTAAGGATGAGAATTTCTGGAGTGGGAGTTTAGCTAGGGCAACGCAGTCTAGGAATAACCAAGTACGTGATTTTATCAAGAAATCTGCACGTACAATAATCAATAAATGTTTAGAATCAGGGATAGGCAAAATAGTATTTGGTTGGAATGAAGGGATAAAGAATGGAATAGATAATGGACGTGTAAATAATCAAAACTTTGTGCAGGTTCCGTTTACTGCATTACGTGATACGCTCAAGTATCTATGTGAGAGAGCCGGTATAGAATTTGTAGTTGTAGAAGAATCATACACCTCAAAAATGTCATTTTTTGACGGTGATGAACTACCCGTATTTGGAAAAGAAACCGAATCCCAGAACGCCACTCTTCTCAACTCTGGGAACCAGAGCACGGAGGTGGCTCAGGAACAGAAACCTTCTGGGAGAAGAACAAAGCGTGGTGAATACAAACAGGGCAACGGAACAGTTATCAACGCCGATGCCAATGGTGCTTGCAATATCCTGAGAAAAGCCAAAATTGACACTTCAAAAATTACTTTTCGAGTGTGTCAAATTCTCAAAAGAATCAATATTTGGGTAGGTAAAAAACTATCTGAAAGTAAAGGTACGGTAGCGAGCTTGTCTTGTTGCACGACTATAGGAGTCACTGAACCGACTCAGTAAACTAGAAACCCCATCCGCCATGCGGTGGGGTGGTTCATGGTCAATAACTACCCTACATTCAATATGAGTGGAAGGCGTTCAATCTATACAACTTGTACAACATAATATAGCCTGAGAGCGATCGCTCTCGGGCTAGGTGCAACTAAGCAGAATCTAGATAGAGCGATCGGCATTTATCCTTCTAGTGCAGAAGAACTGTTCTCAATTTAAGATGTAGGGACGGGGATTTTAATAAGATTACACGAGTCGCTCGGTTCTGTTGGAGGTGTATAGCCAAACTCCTCTTGTGCTACTTCACTCCCCTTTTTGGCAATGTATTTGCATAAATCTCTAGCAGCCAAGGCTTTTTCTTTAGTAGCGTAGGATTTACGGAAGATAACGTAGATCGGACCTTGGGCTAACTCTGAAGTTTCTAAGGGAGTAAAGAAGACAAAATCTCTTAACCCTCGGCTGATAGCTATGGGGCGGTTAATATAACCAATGGCTCCTGGAGTCGCCTCAACGGCATCAAGAATACCATCGCTAGCCTCTGCAGGAAGATCGTTGGGATTGGGGTTGGGGAAATTAACACTTCTATCTGGATTCGTTATAGAAAAATCACAATTGGGTTGAATAAATCCAGTGTCGAATTCAACGCTGGTATTGCTAGCATCAGAACGGTAAACGCGAACGATAGGCAAATCTGGACCCCCTACTTGGCTCCAGTTGGTAATAGTGCCATTGTAAATACCACAAAGCTGCTCTTTGTCAAGTCTGGCCTCAAAACTAGGTACGTTGTACGGCAACACAATAGTGTTGTCAACTGGATTAAGAACCACCATGTCTTCTCTGGGAAGGTCGGGAAGAGAGTAATCGCTAGCTACAAAATCAGTGATTCCGTTCTCAAATTCGGGACGACCGACATTGCCACCCACTACGCGATAGTTCACCCCACGTTCAGTGAACCAATCTGAAACTACAAGACGAATGGAAGTTGAACCAGAACCTTCAAGTGGGGTGTTTTGGGCAAAAGCTTTTTGACCAAGCTGAGCAACAGATACTAGACCAAATGTCAACGTTGCTGCAACAGAAGTTGCTTGTACCAGACTCTTTAAATTCAAGATAGACTCCACGTATCGCTCCTATAGACCAGAAGATAAAGTTTCAACGGTAGAATACACAGGTTGTGAATTTTCCTGTTGCATTCTCAGAACCATGGTCTAGATTAAACTTAAGTGGAGAAATTGTAAAATCAAAAAATTATTTTAATTTTATTTTTGATAAAAATATTTTTAACTGTTCTCATCGAATTGGGACGAACCCTGCTTTCTCAACAAACTGTTGTCCTTCTGTAGATAGCAATAGGTTAGCATATGCTACACCAGCCATTTCTTCTGGTGTCTTATCGCGACGAACGATCGCGAATATGCGTCTGGTGAGGGGGTAAGTGCCATCTAAAAACGCTGCTGTGTTGAGTCGAGCGCCATTAATGACCAATGGCACATAATTTTTGCTATTACCAGGAGCGATCGCAATAGGACGGATGGTTTGTTGAGCGACTATTAACGTTGCAGTACCGAGACCGATCGCACCCGGTGTAGAGCTTACCTTACGGAAAGTTTCCGTGAAATCGCGAGTCAATCGTATGTTAGGGCTGACATTTTCTGCTTCCGAACCAAGTAGCATTTTGAACGAGTTGCCAGCTTTTGTCCTAAAAGGTGCGATCGCTAAATTAGATCCGCCCACATCCTTCCAGTTTGTAATTTTGCCCCTGTAAATATTTTGGAGTTGGTTTACTGAAAGACCAGGAATGGAAACATCTGGATGAACAAAAAAACCAACCCCATCAATAGCAATTGGCACTTGTTGTAGAGTAAAACCCCTTGAGCGCGCCTTACTGTATTCAGCTTCCTCAAGAGGTCGAGTTGATAAAGCAATACTCAGTTCGCCATTCAACAACATGGCAATACCCGCACCACTACCAGGTGTGTTGTCTCTAGGTTCGATGTAGCGCATCTGAAACTTTGGATATAACTGGTTAATAGCTTGATGTGTACCTTGAGCGTTTAGAGATGCGAATACAAAAGCACCACCATAATAAAATTTCCCCTCAGGTACATTTGAAACTTCCTTCATTGAATTGTAGTATTTGATATCGGAGGAAGTACTTTGAGTGGTGTCATTGGAAACAATAACTTCAGTTTTCGAGGAGACTTGCGGACTGCCAATCGTTTTTAAAAGAATGTAGCTTCCGGCAATAAAAATAAACATCGGTAACAGTAGAGTCAGACCCAACCAATTTAAAGGTGCAGACAGCCATGTATATGTTGAAGGTACAAGCTTGCCTTTACCATCCTTATTGCGGTTTTGTAAATTAGCACCAATAAGACTTTTACCGCACTTTTGGCAAAATTTAGCTGTCACGGGATTGGCATCGTAATGGCAGTAACTGCATTTTATCCTCCCTTCTTTTTTCGATGGACTAGGACTCATAGAAGTTTGTTAACGATTATATAAGTATTTATACGCTATTTAAAGATAACTAATTACGTTCACCCAAATTTTTACTATGTATCCGGAGATACTTAACATAAGTTTACGTTAAAAAAAGCCTGCTTTCGCAAGCTCGCAAAGACATTTATGCTACCCAATGTAAATTAATACAATTATTCGTAAATACCACTGGTCACTGGTTACTGTTCACTGTTTTTTCAGCACAGGTAAGTCAATGTGTGATGTATTGACAGCATTCCGCAGGATGGTAATTTCTGGCGTTCCTCCTGCGGGATAGCGTACAAAAGAGTCTTTATCGTGTCCGGCGATCGCAACTCGAATCTTGTGACCTTGTTTAATGAGAACAGAAGTTGGTAGCAAATCAAACGTTAGTTTAGTGGTTTGCCCCGGTTCTAATGACTGTCCGTCTTTTTCTTTAAAAGAATGGTTTGCTCCAAAAATGGTATAAGGAGGACGTTCTTTAGATACCTTACGGTGTATGGGACGCAACTGACCATCGGTAATATATGTCACCCGATCGCTTTCATCCACATCTTCCAAGTAAACAAAAAAAGCACCATCGTTTTCGCTAGAAGTTGTATACAAAGTCACAACAGGAGTTCCTGTGATTTCTACATCTTTGTTTAGAGGTTCGCTGGTGTAAGTCAAAAGTTTTTCGTCTTCAAGATTCCGATCTGAATAATAATTCTGTTCCGGATTTTGATGCCATCGAGATGCCACACCAGTTGTTGCTTCAAAGTTAACGGTGTACTTATCCTCACCACTTTGACCGCTTGGAGCTTTTTGAGAGAGACTGTTGTTTGCTGCTAAAAACCAACGTTTATTCATGGTACCCACAGGCGGCCATACTTTAGTTGTTTTCCACTTATCTTCACCCAGAGTGTAGTACTCTAGTTCTCGTGGCAACTCTGGTTGGTTGTGGGAGTCTTTCAAATAGCGATCGAAGAAGTTAATGATATTAGCAAGTTGTTCGTCACGAGATGGACTCACAGCAGTATCGGGAGGTAAGTAAGGATTTGCTTGTTTGTTTGCGCCATGAGTCCACGCACCAACGATCGCTTTTTGAGGATTGCTAAATGTCATAAAGCGGCTTAAGACACCGTTTGCAGTTCCCGCATCCAACCAACTCCCCCAACTGTAGATTGCGACTTTAGACCGTTCGATTTCTTTTTTAAAGTTGTACGGGCTAGTATTTTCTATTGTCAAACCTGAGTTACCGAAAACGTCGTCTCGATAAGTTGTTTGCAATGCTGCTTGATATAAATCTATATTGCCAGAGTGTTGTTTGACAGCCTGCGCTAACAGGTGTAAGTCTTTGTCTTCATCGACTGGTTTGACTCCCACAATACCAGTATTCTTTTTGAATTGTTCGCAAAATTCATCCCCTTGAGCAAAAGAACAAGGTGAGAAATCGAGAAATTTATTGCCTTCATTCCAACCTTTAAGAAATCCTTCATTCAAAAGCCCTCCGGGAAAAATAAGATGAGCATAAACGTCAAAATCATTAAATCGGGGAACAACTGCTTTGACCGCTGGGTTGTTCGCTACTGCTAATAACTCAGCCGTATTGCCATCGTAGGAGATTCCATAAGCACCAACTTTTTCATTTGACCATGGTTGGCTAACAATCCAATCGACTATTTGGCTGTAATCCTGAATTTCTTCTGATGAGAAAGGAAGAGAAACTGTGCCAAAAGAAGCACCAGTCCCACGTGCGTCTACAAGCACCACACCATAACCAGATTGATTGAATTTTTCTATATCCCCCTTGTAACTAGGGAGCCAATCTACAAAATTTGGCTCGGTTTCTTGAGTGTTATCGACTAAGTCAACACCACGCCAGTAGCGCGTAGCTCGCATAATCGTAGGTATTCTTGTTCCAGATGACAAGTCTTTTGGTAACCACACATCAATGGCAATTTTGACACCATCACGCATAGTGATATACAAGGCTTGATTTCTAGAGTAACTGCTTGGAGTTTGTGCTGTTGCTTTCGGAATTACAGCAGTGTTAAGGGTTAGGGAAAGTGGAAGTAATAAAGCCAACACAAATAAGCCAATGCGGAACCAACGTTTGTGTCGCCTACACTGATTTTTCATTGCGATTCGCTCTTTTTGAGACGTATAGATTTGTAGAAGAAAAGTTTTCTTTCGTTAGCTGACTGAAACTGTAAATGTTAACTACAACGTCTCACATCGATCTGTTGGTTCAACAGATTGAGCCGCAAGGATTAACCGACCGGACGATACCGTAAGCTCCAATAGATGATATTTCAAACAAGACCATTACGCAGTGCTATAACAGCAGCTTGAACTCGGTCATTCACTGCAAGTTTATTCATAATACTGCGGATGTGAGTCTTGACAGTACTTAAACTTAAGTAGAGTTCGGCAGCAATTTCTGGGTTACTTCGACCTTCAACCATTAACTTCAAGATTTCTAGTTCGCGTGCAGAAAGTTGTGAATTATTGCTACTCTTAGAATCCAAAGATTTACTGATGGCATTGGGCGGTTTGATATGTTCAATCACTTTGCGGGCAATGAGAGGGTCAAGGTAAGTGGCTCCAACTTCCGCCGCACTCATAGCTATAGAGAGTTGCTCCAAACTTGTGCCTTTGATACAAAAAGCGTCAGCACCACTAGCCAAAGCAGCGATCGTTTCGGTGTCGTTGTTGTGGGAAGTGAGCATCACTATCCGAACATTTGGCATCGTTGCTTTGATTTGCTTTGTTGCTGCAATCCCGTCTAATTGAGGCAACCCAATATCCATCACCACTAAGTCTGGTTGGAGTTTTATGGCAGCTTCTACTCCTAAATATCCATCAGCAACTATTCCTACAACTTGGAATTGAGGACATTCTTCAAAGAATTGCTCCAAACCAAGTTGCATCACTGGATCGTCTTCTACAATGAGAATTCGTTGTGGGGATCGCTGATTGAGTTTGTTTTCTTCAGGAGTGCTTGGTGACAACATTCTTTTTTAGAAATTGAGCTTCAAGAATGACCGACCGGACGATACTGCTAACTTTTTATTAATGCTAGTTTAAACTAATTCCAATTCTTTTCAAAGCTAGTAGTTGGTCTAGATCCCCGACTTCTTCGAAGAGTCGGGTAGCTGGGGTGGGCTGTCTTCCCTACCTACTAACTTTTAAGAATTTGTAAGGTGACTGGTAAATTTGAGATAAACCACCATCCATGATAATTTAGAGATGATTTATAAAGTAAACATTAAAAAGAGCGCTACACAATACATTTGGCGATTTAAGATTTACTTTATAAATGACTTCTTATGGCAGTTGTGAGCAAGAAATTAAGCTCGATGAGCAAAATCTTCTTTAATTGGCAGATTTGCCAGAGTGGAATAATCTTTGAGCGTTTAAAGCCTACTCCAGAGTTAGCTGACTACAAAATGTGGCGGAATGAATTTTTGTGGCGGCGTCTTAGGGTATGCTTGTGGGTAGGGTTTGCTATTGTATTTAGCAGTCTAATTTTAAACACTTACCAGATATTTTATCTGAATCAAGAAGATATTTTTCCTAAAGGCTCTAAATATCTGATTTTGATAGAGGATTTGTCTCAAGTACTGTTATTTGTCACCTTCTTCATAGTTCATAAAACCCAGTGGGGACGGCGCTATCCATTCATGCTCTGGTTGTTCGTTTCCTGGGCTTGTACCCTTTTCCCACAAATTCTTGCGACATTGAACGGTTTTGCCCGACTCGATCTTGCTATCTGGGGTCTTGTATTCCTCGCGCAAGCAACCCTTTTGCCTGTTTGCTGGCAGATGCATTTAATATCTCAATTAACTGTTTTTATTTACTACTTGGGTGTTAATTCGGTGCTGGGTTTGAAAGTCGGCACAGGCTATTCACTTTTTAATGAAGGGTTGACAATTTACACTTTTTGGTTATGTTTTATCTGTAATTTTGGCGTGTATTTGTACGAACGCTTGCAACGCGCTGAGTTTGAATCGCGCCGGGAATTAAGAGTGTTTTTACACGCCATTTCTCACGATCTCCGCACGCCACTTATGGGTACTGCGATTGTCCTACAAAACTTATTGAAGAAGTCTGAATCATCAGTCAATGTCGATTCAAAGGTTTTGCAACGTCTATTGGAAGGGAATTCACGACAAATTAACTTGATTAATTCTTTGCAGGAAGCTTATTCTTTAGAAGTCCGTGGGGTACAACTTCACTGTCAGCCCGTACAACTCTCTACTGTGGTGGCATCAGTTCTGCATGATTTGGAATCTTTGCTACAACAAAACCGGGTAACTGTAAATAATTTTGTACAAGTTGATTTGCCTTTTGTCAACGCTGATGCTATAAAACTAGGTCGGGTCTTTAGCAACCTGATTTCTAACGCTCTCAAACACAATCCTCATGAAATTACGTTAACTATTGACGCTAGTGTTAAAGGCAAGAAAATACTTTGTTGCGTGCAGGATAATGGGGTAGGAATGAGCAAACAGCAGTGCAACCGATTGTTTGAACTGTATGCACGTGGTGAAAATGCACGATTCATGCCCGGTTTGGGTATTGGTTTATATGTCTGTCGGCAAATTATTACCGCTCACGGGGGTAAAATTGGAGTTAAAAGTAAGCTTGGAGTAGGTTCGACTTTCTGGTTTACATTACCAATTTTTAACAGTGTTTCTGCTTAGAAGTTTTCTGCAGTGCCTAACATTTGTAAGATTTTTTCTACATTATCTAAATCTCCAGCAATGCGGCGAATGGGCTGAGGCCAAACTTTAACCAGAGTAGGAGTGGCTGAAACTTGATCGATTTCTGCTTGTTCTGGATTGGTTAAAACATCAATAACTTTTAAAGTGTAGGGATAGCTTAGGTATTTTTCTAACAGTTCGTGTAAATTTTTCAAAATGCGTTCTGTCGCTGCACTATGTCCGGCTACAAATAGGCGGAGGACGTAGCCTTGGGTTTTTGATTGTTGTTCGGTGGAGACAACTGGTTGATAGTATGAAGGTACTGGGTCGGAAAGCTCTAGACGTACAACTAAGTCATGATCTTCCCAAAGCTGGGGAAATGTGGAACGATATCCTGACAATACCATGCGATCGCATAACCCTTCTGCCCAAGGAGTCGGCTGCCATGCCAGTTCTCCCGTACTAAAAATAGCATTGAGTACGGCTTGATGCCGCATAACTGTTGGGTAGGCTTCAGCAAAAACTTGTATTTTCTGAGTGCGCGGGTCTAACCAGCGATCGACAGTAGCTGTATAACAAGGTACTAAGAAATGTGGAGGTTCTGGTAAATCCAAAATTTCCTGCAAAGTTGCGCACAAATGCAAATGCCATCGACCTTGTTTGCTTGGGTCGATGCAATAAATTAAATCTCCTCCCGGAGTAAACAGCGCAATACCTTTAAATAGGGTGGGGGGCATGGGGGCTGGGGACTGGGGGCTGGGGACTGGCGACTGGCGACTGGGAACTGGGTGAAGATCGCTGAATCTCCAATGCCCAATCCCTAATCCCTAATTCCTAATCCCTTAATTACACTCTACCACGGAGGAATTGAGCCATTTCGTTTGGCGTCGGTGACATTTCTAAGGCAGTTTCTTCCGTAATGCGACCTTCAGAGTAAAGATTGAGCAGAGACTGGTTCATAGTAACCATCCCATCAAAACTTGCTTGCTTCATTAACTCTGTAATTGCATCATACTTTCCTTCTTTCACCCAGTCTTTCACAGCGTCAGTATTGATGAGAATATCGTGGAAGGCAGCACGTTTGCCATCAGTGGTACGGCACAAACCTTGAGCAATCACTGCCACTAAAGACTCGGCAAGTGCAACCCGCATAGCATCCTGTTCGTCTCCATTGTAGAGATTGAGAATACGTTCAATAGTCTTTACAGCGCTATTGGTGTGCAAGGTTCCCATAACCAAGTGTCCTGTTTGTGCGGCTTTCAGGGCTGTATTCACTGTTTCTTTATCCCGCATTTCACCCACTAGAATCAAATCAGGGTCTTCCCGCAAAGCTGCTTTTAATGCATTGTCAAACTTTCGGGTATGCATTCCTACTTCCCGTTGTTTGATCAAAGACTTTTTACTTCTATGAACAAATTCAATCGGGTCTTCAATAGTAATGATATGTTTGGGCATTTCTGAATTGATATAGTCAATCATTGCTGCCATGGTAGTTGACTTACCAGAACCAGTAGGACCTGTAACTAAAATTAAACCTTTGTGATAGTGGCATACATCCTTGAAAACACTAGGTAGCCTCAACTGCTCCATTGTCAATATTTTCAAAGGAATTAGCCGCAGTACCATTGCATAGCCTTTTAGTGAGTCAAAAATATTAATCCGCACCCTAGCAAATTCGTACTGAGTAGCTCCGTCAAATTCGAGGTATTCTTCAAAGCGGTTAATTTCCGCCTCAGTCATGATCTCTCGCATCCACGCCATAAATGACGATTTATCGGTTTCGGAATAATCTGTCGGTTGCATTTCTCCCCGATTTCGGAAGCGAGGAACTTCACCTACACCCAAGTGAATGTCAGAATATCCCTTATCGAAAGCTTCTCGTATCATCTGTGCTAGAGTTAGCCCTGTATTGCTTTTAGGACGAGAGGAAGTAGCCATTGGTGGTGGTGTTCCGGGACGATGAGCCGATGGAGCAGATGTTGGCGGAGGTGGCGGTGCAGAAGCGGAGGAGTTGGTAGTCGCGGTGCGACCTGGATGCCTATCTACTGGTAATTCTAAAGTCTGTGTAGACTGACGCATCGTAGTCATTGCTGGTGGTGGTGGTAATGGAGGAACACCACGGGTTGAACTTACTGCTGGATTCAATGGACGCTGTGATTCTGTCATATCTGTTTACAAGTAAGGCGTGTATTGATTTACTAGAGATTCATAACAAAACTTAAACAAAGGTTTAACTTTTGGTAGATGCAAGTAGCCTGTTTGGTCTATCTATTTGCTGACTAGTTCTAAAAATGGAGCATAACAGCAATTTCTATGACCGATTTCAATTTATTGTCTAAATCTGTATCATTTTTTCTAAATACGGTATCTTCTCTATGAGTTTGAGAAACTCTGTAACTTGTCTATAACTTATTTATTACACGTTTTACACTAAATATACTCAGTAATAATATTGAGTTTTTAAAGTATTTTAAAATACAGACAAATTTTGGAAAAACTTTACTATGTATATGAGAAAAATTTTTCTGCTCTTTATATTCGCGGGCTGTATTTATGCGTGAAACCACGACTCACAATTCTTTTAACAGCAGTCATGAATTATGAGAAGCATCATCTTTTTTCATAAGAAATGTTAAGCATATTGGAAGCACAGCACCTGAAATAAACCTTAAAGATTTATCTCCAATAACCTCTCTATCAAGAGATAGATTATATAGAGGAGTTTCCGCTAACTACTCAATCAGATAGACATTCATAATTGCGAAAGATTAACTGTAAAGTTTATTAAATAAATGCTCATTTTCCCAATAGGTTTTTATATACTGAATTTCTAATCGTTGATCCCGCTGCAAAGTAAGCGAGATTTCTACCAATTCAAATTTCTGTCCTGATTTTGGAGAATTAGAGTTATGGCTTTGTCTCAGACATCTGATTTAGGAAAGACCTACTCTTTACTAATAGTTAAAAGTTTTTTAATATGGACTTTTACGTTGGCAGTGTGTTTGTTGGTTGTCGGTTTTCCTCTAGTTGTGTTGATGGCTACAATAGGGTGCTTGTTGTCAATTGTGTTGGAATCGGTAATGCCTGTTAGTGCAGTTTTACTCGTTGCTGGCGGGTTAATTATGTTTAATGTGATGGCTGTGGTGTTGGCAGCTGGCGTTCTGACTTTCAAAGGCGTTCATCCTAAAGAAGTGCAGTGGTTAAGTTGGCTGCACGGAGAATCTGAGAATATTCAAGCTACTAGCGTTTATGCTTCTTGCCCATTGACCTGTGACATCAAAATGTAATGACCGCAACTTAATTCGACAACAGTACACCTGCCCGGTTCATCCGGGTTTTTTCATGTTTTGGTCACTGGTCACTGGTCACTGATTATTTTTTATTTTCTTCCTGCGGAACGGGCAGATCGTTTGTTTTGTCTTATGGAAACCGATATAGAGATATGCATAAGTAGATGGAATCTTACAGCAGATTTCAACTTAGTGAGGTACAAAAATTACCCCCCTCTGTCCCCCCGATGCCTTGGGGGGATGAAAGGGGGGTGTACCTCATTCAAATGCAAAGCGCTGTAATAAGAATGATTATATAAGCTAGCTCGATCTTTGAAATGTATCTATAGTGGGCATTACCACCACATAAAGCTGTTGGTTGGCAAGGCTCACCCTACAATACTCTTGACAAATGACCAACGACAAATGACAAATGACAAATGACCAATGACACTTGACCAATGACAAATGACTAAAAAACTGATACACATTATATTAGGGACTCGTCCGGAGGCAATTAAGCTGGCTCCGGTTATTCAGATTTTTCAAAGTTCTTCAACTGTTGATACTAAAGTTATTCTTACCGGACAGCATCGCGAAATGGTGGAACAAGTTATGCAGCTGTTCGACCTCGAGGCTAATTACGATCTGGAGATTATGCAGCCAAAGCAAACTCTCAGTGACATAACTTGCCGTAGCTTGAGAGGTTTGGAAGAATTATTCCAACAGAATAAGCCAGATTTGGCGATCGTTCAAGGCGATACAACAACGGCTTTTGCAGCAACTTTGGCAGCATTTTATCAAAAAATTCCTGTGGGTCATGTGGAAGCTGGGCTAAGAACGGACGATTTACTCAATCCCTATCCAGAAGAAGCAAATCGCCGCCTGATTTCACAACTCACTCAACTACATTTTGCTCCAACTCCTTTAGCTGTGGAAAATTTGGAACGTTCTGGGGTTTTGGGTCAAGTGCATTTGACTGGTAACACGGTGATTGATGCGCTATTGAGTGTTGCTGCACGGGAACCTGCTTGTTATGTACCGGGATTAGAATGGTCTCAATATCGCGTTTTGCTAGCAACAGTTCATCGTCGCGAGAATTGGGGCGAACCATTGCAAGATATTGCTCGAGGATTTTTACAAATACTGGATAAAATTCCTGATACAGCTTTACTATTACCGTTACATCGCAATCCTACGGTACGAGAACCGTTACAAGCATGGTTGGGCAATCATCCTCGGATTTTTTTGACAGAACCTTTGGATTATGCTGAACTAGTGGGAGCAATTATGCGATCGCATCTCGTACTGACGGATTCTGGAGGTTTGCAGGAAGAAGCACCTAGTTTGGGCAAACCCGTACTGGTGTTAAGAGAAACCACAGAAAGACCAGAGGCGGTAACGGCTGGTACAGCTAAACTAGTGGGAACTGCTAGTGAGAATATTTGTGCTAATGCAGTTGAACTGCTAACCAATCCAAATGCTTATGAAACAATGGCAAACGCCATTAATCCCTTTGGAGATGGGCAAGCCGCAAAGCGAATTTTACAAATCGTGCAAAATTACTTTGGGATTAATTCGTGAAATTTTAGTTAAACAATCGCGTCAAATAATAAAGTAGAATGATGTCAATATAAAAACTCAGTTTAAACAAGCTGGGTTTTTCCGTATTTGCCCGATCGCAAGTTTACATACTTATCTACCAAAAATTCTGCCTACCCTTTTCTGGGATAAATAAAACTAATGTTTTATTTTAAACCAAAAAAGAGATGTTGATTTCATACATCACAAATTACCCAAACTAAGGTTTTTTTGAGATTTCTAACCTTTGTCAACATATTTCTGGTAACTAAAATGAGAATTTGGATGTTGCTTTTGTATACTTTAACAACACTGAACTCCTATTTTGCCACTGCCACACTGATTAATAATTTATATTGACTGCTAGTACTAGAATTAAGAGAAAACTCGGAAGCGAAAGTAACTACACAATAGTTACATTACTAACAATGTCTTCATCCCGATGATTTCACACCTTGGCAGCATATTTAAGCATCTCTTGGCCAATTTATGTACTTGCACAACTGTCCAGAATTCCAACTGTTTTTGGAGTACACCCCCACAGCCGTTGCCATGTTTGACCGCCATATGCGTTATGTGGCAGCAACTCGCAAGTGGTTAACAGACTACGGCTTCCAACAAAAAAGCTATATTGGTCGCGAGCATTATGAGGTTTTTCCTCAAACTCCCGACACGTGGAAAACAGTACATCAACTGTGTTTGACTGGTTGTACCGAACACTCGTCAACAGACAGTTTTGTCCGGGAAGATGGCTTTGTAGAGTGGGTAAAATGGAAGGGTTGTCCTTGGTATGACTCCAATGGTGAAATAGGCGGCACAATTTTCTATTCTGAAATCATCACTGAAAGCAAGTACACTCAAGAGGCAATGCTTAAGAAACAAACAGCATTAGCCACAACAATCAAAGACTTTTCTCAACCAACCTGTGCTGAAACTGAACTTTACCGACATACTCGTCAAGCTTTAGTCAACGCCCAAACACAAACACAGCAACTTGAAAGAACTCTAGAAGAACTGAAAAAAACCCAAACTCAACTCGTACAAAGTGAAAAAATGTCCGGTCTGGGACAACTTGTTGCTGGAGTTGCTCATGAAATCAACAACCCCGTCAATTTTATTTTTGGCAACATAGTCCATGCTAATGGTTACGTACAGGATTTGTTAAACTTGCTCAAACTGTACCAGCAAACATATCCCCAGCCCACACTGGAAATTCTTGAGGAAATAGACGCTATCGATCTGGATTTTTTAATGATGGACTTGCCAAAGTTGCTAAGTTCCATGAAAATGGGAGCCGATCGCATTCGTGAAATTGTCCGTTCGTTACGTAACTTTTCCCGTCATGATGAAGCACAAATGAAAGCGGTAGATATTCGTGAGGGAATTGAAAGTACACTCATGATTTTGCAACATCGCCTGAAGGCAACAACAACTCGTCCTGAAATTCAAGTTATTAAAGATTTTCAACCTCTGCCACTAATTGCTTGCTACGCCGGACAGTTAAATCAAGTGTTTATGAATTTGCTTGCAAATGCTATTGATGCATTAGAAGAGCAATGGATTCGAGGTAATAACGCCATCTGCAATTCACAGCTTGCATTAATGGTTTCCGGATGCAGCAAGAGTTCTTTACTACAAGAATCTCAAATTTTCCATCCTAAAATCCGTATATCTGCTGAGATTCTTGAGGGAGAGTGCGTGACTATTTGCATTGCTGACAATGGTTCTGGTATGACTCCAGAAGTTCAAAAACGGTTATTCGATCCATTTTTTACGACTAAACCTGTTGGTGTTGGTACGGGTCTGGGGTTATCAATTAGCTACCAAATTATTGAAAAACATGGGGGAAAACTTTATTGTCGTAGCAAGTTGGGTCAAGGCACTGAATTTGTTGTTGAAATACCAATTCATCATCCGGAAAATACTTAGGGATTAGCTCTTACTAAAGGGCTACGGTGTACGCACATCTTTAGAGATCCCCCTAAATCCCCCTTAAAAAGGGGGACTTTAAGAATTCCCCCCCCTTTTTAAGGGGGGATAGGGGGGCTCGAAACTGCTAGAAGGCATTTTAGCGCTCTTTTATCACTCTAGATAGAGAATAATTGAGGCGACTGGAAGTCACGACTATACAAACAAAGTCCGCCTGCGCGGACTAACCTAAAAATAGGGTTTCAAATTTTATGAGCGCGAAAGTGATGGAAGAGCGTTAGGAGACTTGTGTGTACACCGTAGCCTTTCTAAGGGGAGTAAATCTCACTTGTGTGTAAGCATAGCTTAAAAAGGGAAATCTCAATACGCGGATATCAACCACTTAAACCCAAATACAATCGGGTATTTGAATCAACAACCGCTCGTAAATGTCTACCCAAACCTACCCACAAGTGAACCAATCTGGACAGACCCGGAGAAGTAGCGGTCAACTCCTCCTACCCTGAAGGATTCACACCTTCACTCACTGACGGGGCTTGCACACCCATCCTTAATAACCGCTATTATAACTATAATCGTTGTTATAGCGATCGCCATAGAGGTAGCTATCATCATAGTAGCGATTCAAGTCAGAGTAGAGATAGTCATCGTTGTAGCGATTTGAGGAGCGGTAGTTATCGTTGTAGCGATTTGAGGAGCGGTAGTTATCGTTGTAGCGATTTGAGGAGCGGTAGTCATCATTGTAGCGATTTGAGTAGAGATAGTCGTCATTGTAGCGATCGTAATTACCATAAAGGTAATCAACATCGTAGTTAGGGCTGTAACCCGAGTTTGCGTATTGATTTAATGCTCTTCTGGTTTCCCGTCCAACGACTCCATCTGCGGGATATATGCCGTTATTTTGCTGAAAATTTTGGACTGCTCTTGCAGTTGCCGTACCATAGTATGCGGTAGGTGTTACCCCCAAAATTCTTTGAACTCTTCTAACAGCAGGTCCGCGAGAACCCAAACTCAAAACGCGACCGCCAACACCAGGACCGGGATAATACCCACCGCCACCACGCCTGCGACTAATCCATTGTGCAGAAGCATAATCACCTGTAGATAGGCGAGCAAATCCTCTTCTATAGCCTCTAACGTTTGGAAGTCGCGAACCATTGGAGTAGCAAGCGACTCTAGGGTAATAAGTCGATGGACCTGTACGAATGTTAAGACAGCTACCATTTGTGCTTACATAGTATCTGCCAGGACCAGAGTAAGTAGCTGACACGACTTGAGCTTGGGCTAAAATTGCGAACAAAGCTGTAGCCGTAGCATAGGTGAGCCAAGTCGATTTAAAAAATTTTTTCCACTCTAATGTTAATTTAAACTCTGGTAAGCTGTACTCGTCTTCTATAGTTGCCTCTGCGTAAGCACTATCCATCAGAGAATAAGCTAGATATTCCACAGGATACTCACTCCTTTCAACTAAAATTCAATTAAATGCAAAAGTTTACTGAGCTTTGCTTGAACTTTCATCTCAGTGTATTTTACACTACGTTTGCGATCGAGCTTATCTACTGATAATAAAATTACGAAAATAAGGCTCTTGCGTACTTAACGTGTCACTTAGTTCACTGTGTAACCAAAAAACGTAGTTAACCGGAGTCAACCATAGTATTTTGTTTCCGCTCCCTTCTGTGCGCGTATTGCCCAGAATCAAGAGTCTTTGACTCAACTGGGCAACCGTAAGATGGTAGGGAAGACCGCGAGGCAATTACACATTGCCTGTGATAGGGTTGGAGTACAGTTAGCCACTGACCTTGCTTGCAACCCGATCGCACCCAACTTTTACAAGTTTGGCTTTTTTATTGTTGCCAACCTTCTCGAATACGAGTGTTGGTTGTACATTGAAGCGAGATAAAAACCTCAACCCAATATTACGTGCGGCGTTCAAAGCCGAGCTTCCACGTTGCCCTGTCACTGTAGCAAAGCACTTTCCGCCATACTGGTAGGGCTGGCAGAATTCTAAGAGAGTAGGCAAGTAATGGTTGCCTCTCCAAACCTCTACACCATTGACAGCGCAAAGCCTTGACGTGTTTTTGGGGTTAACTCTGGCTGTCAGAATTGCATAACGCTGATAGGCACCACGACGAACGTTTGGTATCGGGTATTGAGCGTCTTGTCCTACCGTTAACCCTTCGTACACTTTGTAGTATTCCTTTGTCTTGTATGTTCCTTCTGGGTAAGTGCAAACAACAGCAAAGTAAAAAGACACTAATTCATTAAAAGCTGTCTTGGTTTCATCCAAGTCACAACCGTCTCTTAGCAAGGTAAATCTTGCTGTCTTGGTTTCGATTGAGTAGCCTTTTTTGCGTTTTAGTACCATTACTTGAATTTACTGCTTTTATTTTATAATGGATATTTAGTATAGTGGTAAATTCTAAATGATGTCAACAGGTAAAGGGAAAAAAAGAGTAAGGAATAAGCCAGTGTTGTACTCGGAACTCAAACAGAAGCATTCAGTGTCTTTGACCGCAACAGCATGGAAAAAACTCCAAGCACTAGCTATTGATGCCGAGCTAAGCACAAGTGAGTATTTGGAAAAAATGATCCGAGCAATAGACTCCGATTAATTCAGCTTTACTCCATTTTTTCGCTATCTAGTAATACGTCTTCTACTTGAATTTCTGAGCCACTGAAATTGAGGTTTTGGTTTTGACTGGTGAAAGTGAAGAGGGGTGTGATGGGTTTGACCCTTCACACTGTAACAGAGCCAATCAGTGTAAGCTTTATTTTAATCTTGCTACGGATATGGCTCTGGAGACCAAGAGTATGATTCTTCTCAATGCACCTCAAGTTTTAGCGATCGCCTTTGAGAATGCCGTTCCCATCTCCCAACTACCAAAGGTATGGCAAGACATTGCTACGGGAGACGCTAGCTTTGGACTAACAAGCCGCCAGAGTTATGTTGAGATGGCGCAGTTGTTCCAGTACAAGTTAGAACAAGGTGATGTTGACTTGTTTAACGAACGCCCGGAACTAGCTCGTTTCAAGTCGGCATTTACTGACATATTCGGACAGTTAGCAAAAGAAACACTGGAATTTTACGGACAAGACTTTAAGATAGAGAGATATCCTAATTTTTCAGAAATCGTTCGCGAATTTGAATCAAAAGGAGCAGAGTGGGCAAACGAACTGAAAGTCGCTCGCATAGCACAGGAATTATTTCAAGAGTTTGGTTACGAACTTCCTGCAAGTTTTTACCAAGTACACCTTGCGCCTATTTATAGAGATACTGTATTTGAAGAACGTGCTTTGAGATTCGATCCTCGCGATCGCGAACACAAACGTGGATGGGATGCAGTGTTGCATGCAGGAAAAGTTTTTGCAGTGCAAATGAAAATACAAAGCATCGCTTCCAAATACGGTTTTACCTATCAACATGGTTGCGGCTGTGAATCTCACTTATCTTCCATTGACCAAGCACGGGGCGCATTTGAGTATGAACTGAATCCCGAAAAACGCCAACGGTGGATTCGTAGTTTTATCTGGACAGCATGGTACGAGTATGCCTTTTTCCCCATCGTACCTAACACCAGGTACTTGGTTTAATTTGGCTAGACTGAGGAGCAAATAATACCTTAAGCGTGTGTTCCCATATTTTAAGGTAGTCTAGCATTACAGTCCTCTCCTGTGTCATTAGGAGGGGGCTTTTTATAAGGTTTTCAATAAGGAACCTAACCAGACACGCCACACCAGCAAGAAGTTGCTAGACAAAGCGTTCCCATCGGTTCCCTACTCCGAAAACAAGTTCGTCAACGTCAAAGGAACTAAATCCCCCTTTGATGGCGATATCACCTACTGGAGCCAGCGTAACACCAAACTCTACGACGGTGAAACCTCCGTTGCCCTAAAACGGCAAAACCATACGTGTGGTTCTTGCGGGTTGAAGTTCTTATCTGATGAACGAGTCCATCTCCATCATGTGGATGGGAATCACGCCAACTCGATGAAGGTAAATCTGATAGCAGTTCACGAAAGCTGTCACGATTACCTCCACATGAGCAAACGCGAAAGCTAAGAACGTCGGGAGCCGAATGTAGCGAAAGTTACACGTTCGGATCTAACAGAGAGGTGCGGCGGATTATACCGCCCATCGACTCTACCAAACCAAACACGGTGAAAAACCGATTGGATGGAAAGCATCTGGTAAGAGAATTAAACGTGGTTTGTATCGTTCCAAAAACGGTAGCTTAATATCGGCTGACCTTCAAGGGGCTGGTAATATTTTACGCAAAGTAAGCAGAAACTTAGGCATAGACTTAAGCAGACTGTCTAGACGGTGTTTGACCACCGTGAGAAGAGTTAGGTTGTGGGCAACCAAATCTAATTCTGCTCTGAAGAATCCCTGCGCGTTTACGCCAGGGAGTTAGTCAACTTACCTTAGTATTTGAAACATAGGAGTACTGAGATAACGTTCGCCAAAGGAAGGCTGTATCATCACGATCAAACGTCCTGCATTTTCCGGGCGTCGAGCCACTTGTATTGCCGCACACAAAGCTGCACCAGAAGAAATACCAGACAATAAACCCTCTTCCGTGGCTAATCTTCGCCCGAAAGTCATGGCTTGCTCATCAGTGACTTTAATAACTTCATCTATCAAATCTTGACGGAGAACTTCTGGAATAAATCCCGCACCAATACCTTGAATTTTATGAGATCCTGGTTCACCTCCAGATAAAATAGGGCTGTTTGTAGGTTCTACTGCGATCGCTTTAAAACTTGGCTTACGTTCTTTAATAACTTCAGCAATTCCAGTAATCGTTCCGCCCGTACCAACACCTGCAATCAGAAAATCCACTTCCCCATCTGTATCTGCCCAAATTTCCTCAGCTGTCGTTTGTTTGTGAATTTTAGGATTAGCAGGATTGCAAAACTGTTGCAACATAAAAGTATCAGGAGTGTTAGCAACAATTTCTTCTGCTTTGCGAATTGCTCCTCGCATTCCCTCAGTTCCCGGAGTCAATACCAAAGAAGCACCATAAGCTTGTAACATAGCACGTCGTTCCCTGCTCATAGTTTCAGGCATAGTCAGAATCAAACGATAGCCACGTGCTGCTGCTACCATAGCTAGTCCAATTCCAGTGTTACCAGATGTAGGCTCGACTAAAATACTTTTTCCAGGCTTAATCAAGCCTCGTTCCTCTGCTGTTTTTATCATACTTGCCGCAATACGGTCTTTTACGGAAGCAGCAGGATTCATACCCTCTAATTTCACAACAATTTGAGCCACACATCCTTCCGACTGAGGTATTTTGTTTAACTGAACTAAAGGAGTTCGTCCGATCGCTTCTGTTATATCACGAGCAATTCTCATTCATCTACTCCTAAATTGGGGGCTGGGGATTGGGGATTGGGGATTGGAGATAAGGTAAGATAGCTAATCTAAAATCCCCAATCCCTATTTTGTCTATTTATTAAGTAGAGTGGGCACTGCCCACCAATAGCGCTTTGTAGGGCATAGCCCCACCTACAGGTTTAGGTAATCGAATGGCATCGAAGGGAGTAATCTAAAATCCCCAATCCTTATTTTGGCGATTTATTAAGGTTGTTACTGTAGCAAATGAGTATATATAGGAATATGTTTTGTGAAACTTTTTAAGTACTGTAGGTAGGGCTAAAGCTCACCAATAGAATCGTTTGGTGGGCTTTAGCCCTACCTACGTCGATTTTAAAAATCAAGGAGGAGTCCTTTAGCAAAAAAACTGAGTACACAAATGCTAGAACCCCATTTTAGAAAAACTAGTACCTTCTAGCAAAAAAACTAGCACCTATAACCCCAAAGAATTTTAGAAGTCTGATTGAGTAAACAATCTAAATCTTGAGTACAACTCTAATTAATTTAATTAACTTGATCTGGTCGAGTAAAACTCATCTGAAACAGCCCTCCTGATATAAAAGCTATAGGATTTACGCAGAGATTCCCCTCTACCCCCCTATATTCTAAAGCGAAAGCTGAAGAAATAGGGGGGGCTTCTTAAAATAGTTAACCAGTTAACAGATTAAGTAAATACAGAAAAAAATATATTACGAAATACTGGTACATCTAAACCTCTTACAAATGACAAATAACAAATGACAAATGACTATCTACTTATATGAAATCTAAATTTGTTCAATTCTTCACAGTTTGTTTTGTAACCTTCGTCGTACTTTCTCCAGCACTAGTTGTGTTTAGCATAATTTGGGAACGACACACAGAACTCGTGCAAATACGAGCATTAAACTGTGAAATCAATCGCAGTCGCGAACACTCAGTTCAATTAGCACCAATGCAAAAAAGTAAAAACTCTTATTCCGATAAATCTCAAACACAATTATTTGATACTAAATTTACTAATCAATCCCTAACTTCTTTAGAAAATCATCAAATTGTCAAAATATTACAATTTCTTTTCTTATTCTTTCCTATCTTGATAGGAGTGTTCGTTATTTTATACGACAGGTATCTTATTTATCGAACCGTTACTTTTCAGCAACAAGTAGAAATGCTGGAAAGAATTTGGCAACAAAATATTGAGCAATAAAAACTTATGTCAGAGCCAATTTCAGAACCAATTTCAGAGCAATCTTTAGAAGAACGTCATAGATTGTATTGCGAACTGATTGAAAAATTACTCAGTTGTCCTAACGGTCAAGAACCAGAAGTTTTAGAAGCTCATTTAGATTTAATTGACCCTGGTTTAATACAAACAATGTTACAGGTAGCAACTGGATTTGCACATCAGGGTAATCAAGATGGGGCAAAATTTCTTATCCATGTTACCAAAGAACTTTCCAAACAACTCGGACTCTATCCTGAAATTCCAAATTCTACAGAAGTAGAAAAGGAGTAAGAAATAACTATGCTGTTGACTGAAGTTGACGCCGGACTTATTGCGTTAGAATTTCTCATGGCTGAGTGGAATATCTCAGATGAAGACAGACAGTGGTTTGTCATTGTTAATTCTCGTCCGATCGGTCAGTCTTGGTATGTTGTGGAACTGGCTGTAGCAGGGTTACCCGATCGCTGGTACATTCAAGTCTACGATACGGGAGCATGCGATCCAGACTATACATTTATCTCTCCGATTCGTGGTTTGGAAGGTTATACCGATCTGAAAGATTTGCCTTATCTTGTGGCTGAGGTTTTGGTGTCAGAACGCAACACTCGGTAATCACCTGACCAGTGACCAGTGACCAGATGATTTGTAATTTGTAATTAAAATAATTTAATTATGAATTACAAATTGTTTTGGTGGCTGTAGTGCCTTATGTCTAGTTAACAGAGAATTGTTAGCAATATAAAACTTGAAGTTTTTGATGTTTGTATAATAAATATATTTTTTGATATTTAAATATAGGTAGGGTGGGCATTGCCCACCAATAGATAAATATAAGATATTACTCACCAATAGATAAATATAGGACATTGCCCACCAATAGATAAATATAAGATATTACTCACCAATAGATAAATATAGTGTATATTAATAACAAATAAATATGATGTAATTAGCAGTTAACAAATAAATTGGTGGGCAATACCCACCCTACTTAAAAATATTAAATTTATAATTAATTTAAGTATTTATCATATAAATATAACAAATATATGTTATATTAAATAAAGTGATAATTCCTACATATATCACTTTTTGTAATGATTAGTGAAGACATTCTAACCCAAGAATTTCTCAGGGTCGTCGATCGCTATTACCCAAAAGTAGGGGAATTATTAAACGGTTGCTATGTAAAAGTAATCTCTACTTACTGGGGACGACCTCCCAAACGCTTGCTCTATTTAGGAATTTATTGCTCTGATAACATAATGCGCCCGGTGCAATCTCACAAGGAAATACTCCGAGAAGTTGCAGAAAACATGGGGCTAGTTCAGGTAGTGTTCCTAAATGCAACGCGATTACTCCGCGATCCAATGTCCAAGCTGAAAGACGCTCATCCACGCTTGTGGTTGGATTTGCACTGGGTTTCCACCTAGGAAGAAAAAATGACGCTTGCAATGAAAACTGGACTTTTTTGTAACTACGAAAACCATCACCAAAATTCTCGTCTTGCTATTGAAGAGCAAGTTACGCTGGTACAATATGCCGAAAGTCTAGGTTTTGAAGAAGCCTGGATCTCGGAGCATCATTTCAATGAACTCAATCTCAGCCCATCAATTTTGGTGTTGATAGCACATCTAGCAGGTGTAACTTCAACAATCAAGCTGGGTACGGCTGCTGTTTTGTTACCGTTTCATAACCCCATCCGGGTGGCGGAAGACATTGCAACACTGGACAATCTGTGTGATGGAAGGCTCTTGTTTGGAGTTGCCAAAGGGGGACCATTTCCAGATCAAAACAAGCATTTTGGCATACCTATGAGTGAATCTCGTCCCAAAATGCTTGAGGCGATGGCTTTGATTCATCAGCTTTTGTATGAAACGGATGTATCGTTCAAGGGACGGTATTATCAGTGCGATCGCATTACAGTTTACCCAAAACCATTGCAAAAAAAAGTTCCAGTTTATATCGCAAGCGGTAATGACGATGCTATTGCTTTCGCTGCACAGCATTCCTTTGCTTTGATGGGAGGACCGCCGTTTTCCCTTGAAAGATTGAAGAAAACAGTGACCCAATATCGTACCTTAAATTCTGGCGGTACTGAGGACTTGATGCTCGCACGCTTCTTTTATGTCGGTAAGACTTATGATGAAGCCGTTAAAGAGGCTTTCCCTTTCATCCGCCAATTCAGTATGAAAATGAAAGCCAATACTGCGCGAGTTATACAGAACAACCCCAATCAAAACCTGAAACCCTTCGATCGCACAAATATCTGTTTTGATGAGGACTACTTAATTGAGAACTCTATCATTGGAGATGTTACGACTTGTCGCGATAAAATTAAAAGATTTCAGGATGAACTGAATTTAGGAACGTTAGCACTGAAACCTTCATCTTTTAGTTTGCAAAATAACCTAGAGAGTTTAACGCGCTATAACCAAGAAGTGCGGAACTACGTCTAGAACTTAAACTTAAGGCACTTAAATAAACCGTACTCTATTAGCTAGAAGGGGTAAGTTATGATGAAGAGACCCTTCCTCCCCCCGGAAGATATGCCACCCACTGAAGCAACGCAAATAGATAGAATCCTGCGATCGCAACTAGAACAGTCTACCGGCAGATGCTTCTTTGAGGCTTGCGATCGCATTACGCGAGCACTACTATATAGTTGTCAGTGGTATATCACCACAAACGATGGTATTTTAACCCTAGTTATCGACTGTCCCGATATAGTCACGTATTGGCATATAGTCAGTAATATTCCACAGATTGGAAATCGGCTAGAGAGGTTTGCCAGTAATGCAAAAATTACTGTCCATCCTCCCTTTGGGAAAGGCGCACCCATTGAAGTAAGTGTGAATGAGATATCAGCTTATAGAGATTGGCTTTAATCAGTGAACAGTGAACAGTGACCAGTGACCAGTGACCGGTAATAATAGGTTACTGGTTATTGTTGTGAGACCCAAATCAATTTCTTATTCCTCTTTGAGCCATTCTTCATAACCACAAGCAAGCAAACGTTGTTTCACCTTGACAATTAATTCAGGTGAAGGTAACTGAGCGGACTCAACTCCATACACATCATTGAGAACAACATAATAGTCCTTTCCAGTGTATTGAGCCATAACTTCTGCCAAGCAGCGATGGCTCATTTCATTATAAAGTAATCCCAGGAGTGGAAAGTAAGACTCAGAGTCCACACCATTAGGGAAAGCACATTGAATGAGTCTGTATGTACTGAGCAAATAAGGCGCGTTAATCATTTCCATTCTACATTTACAGTCATCATAACAGTATGTGCTCGCGATCGCACTCAAGGTAAGTAAATAATCGTAGCACCTGTATGTCTTGAGGGTGGTGATGACGGGTTTTTTGATGTAGTATTAACTTTTTCTAAAAATTGCTGCTAGGATTCCAGTAATTCCGTACCCTGTGTGTTGCTTTCATAAAGAGCCAGAGATCTGTGTACGTGCTAGCTGAACGGTTACGCCTCTACTAAACCTTTATCTAACAACCAGCTATACCAATTATCTAGTCCTGTACCAGTCAATGCGGAAACTTGGAAAATACGAATATGAGGATTGACTTGTTGGGCATACTCTATACAACGCTGAACGTCAAACTGTACGTAAGGTAATAAATCAATTTTAGTTAGAATCATCACCTCACTTGCACGAAAGATGTGGGGATATTTTATTGGTTTGTCTTCCCCTTCCGTGACTGAGAGAATCACAGCTTTAGCATTTTCACCCAAATCAAATAAAGCGGGACAAACTAAATTACCTACATTCTCAATCATCACAACCGAATTCAACGGAGGATTGAGTTGTTGTAGTCCCCGTTCTACCATTGCTGCTTCTAAGTGACAGCCCGTTCCCGTATTGATTTGTACAACCTTACAACCTGTTTCTTGAATTTTTTTGGCGTCGTTAGCAGTTTCTTGATCGCCTTCGATGACGCTAACAGTTAACTGGTGCTTTAAATCATTGATAGTTCTAGTTAACAAAGTTGTTTTTCCTGCACCGGGCGAACTCATGAGATTTAAAGCCAGAATATTTCGACCTTTAAACCAACCTCGATTTTGTGCTGCTAACAGGTTATTTTTTGCTAAGATATTTTGCTCTAATGATATTGTTGTGCCATGAGTCTTGGCATGAATGTGAGAGGCTTCTGTAAGACGATCGCGATCGTGAGAATGGGAGATAACTGTTCCATCCGGTAAAGTGTGAGTGTGAAAATGCGACTGAGCATTCCCATTACTAGTTATTTCCTGTACTTCTTCCGTTTCAGGATTAATTATTGTGACTTCAGCATCATCGGAACAACCACAAGTTATACACATAAATTTTAAAATAAAAACTTCAAAATTAAATTTCTATCTCTTTAATTTTTAATTCTGTACCCGCTATTACATCTAAATGTATGCTGCCACACTGACAACTGCCAAAAAGCTTTTCCAGAGTAACTTCCGAGCCACATTGGCAACAGCGTGCTAATCCCGAAGGTTCCACAATTTCTAATGTTGCATTTTCTAAAACAGTTCCTTGAGCACAAACATCAAAACAAAATCTTACAGCATCAGGCATAATGGCAGAAAGTTTTCCAATTTCTAGTAAAACTCGCTGCACTTTTTTCCCTTGAGCGTGTTCGGATACAATTGCGACAATGTTTTGAGTAATTCCTAACTCATGCATAATGGTTATTAATCATAAAATTAACCCTTATCTTGCGGATTTTGATTGTATAGCCACGAATTCTATTCGTTCAATTCGGTCAAAAAGTTTTGGGCGAATAGAATTCACTACTACACAAATAAAGTCCGCCTACGCGGACTAATAAAGGATTCTTTATCAAAAATTATCAATTTCTTTGTAATAAGAAAGTTCGATAAACTACAAACATTAAAGTGTTTGATGCTCACCAAGCTAAAGTAATGACCATCAACACTCGAAAAGAAGATTTTAGCTAAGTATATAATAGCTATTAAGGTATATAAAGAGCGATTACCAGTCCTTTGTACGGGCGATTTAATCAAAGAAAACGGTATATTTTTTCTCAGAAATTCCCGCAATCTTCAACTGGATAATAGCTCGATAGACCGAATTGGAAACCAAATTTCGTTGCGATCGCATCTTGGCTTATCATTGCCTCAACAACCATTGTATCCATCAGTTATCTTTTGGGTCAAAACTGGACAACTGAAGCGATCGCAAGAGCATTTTTGGGTCTACCAGTTATCTTAGTACAATTGGATTGGAGTAGAGCACCCCAACCAATTGTAAACACCGTGCAGACAGTGAGGTTTTAAGAAATTACATCTAGCTGTTGTTGACTCTTTTTGTTAAAAATTAACACTCCTAGCTGTTCCTGTCAGGGACAGCGTTTTATAAGTCTCTAGTTGCCCTTCAAGGAATGGAGAACCGCCACGCACAGGAGTGCGCTTTGTGGTCAGAATTGCCTGTGTTTGAATGGGGTTCTCTAAACTTGATGGCAGATTGATAGTTGGTAGTAGCAGAGTTAACCGGACTTCCTTGCCTGTATCAGCGTCTGGTTCAACGAGTACAGTCACCAGTTTGCCGATTTCGGTATTTAAAGTGTTGATTTCCTTGCCAGTGAATTGGCGGTTAGTGTTCTGAGTTTGATAATTGAACTGCGGCTCTCCAATGAAACTACTAGTCGAGTAGTTAATCGTTGTATCTTTGCCCTTGAGTTCAAAGTCATTCGGCTCTCTAGGTGGAGCCACCGCAGTAGGAGCTTGTTGTGCTCCTAAAGGTTGAGCAAATACAGTCGCTGTACTAGTTCCCAATAGTAGAGTCAAAGTCAATCCGATCAGTACGATGAAACGACGAAAGTTATTCATGATATGTTTGATACCTTCAGTAGTGATTAAATAACTTAGTTTTTTGCAACTTAAGAGTGTTCCACGTTATTAAACACATGGCTCATTGAGATGCAGACATTATCTGAGTGTTCATAGTTGCTAATGAAATCAGCTTATGCAGTGCTTTGCATGAACTCCACAGACCTTGCACCTGGTGGCGGTATACTTGTCATCGCTCTCACCGGGTTCAAGACCAACTATGGAAGGCGCACTCAATGCGATCGCCTCCCTACTGACAAATGGCGAGTGCGATCGCATGACCCCTAACTCCTTATCTCCTCCTCAATTCCGCCGCCTGTTTGCCGTGCTTGGAGTTTTTTGCTGTGAATTTTCCACCTTGGGTTTTTGATACTTCCCTGGGTACTTCTTGTGAAAATATTCTTCCATCACTTGCAACACTATTGGAGCAGAAACACTACCGCCGCCTCCACCAGAGTGTTCGGCAAATGACAACACTACAATCTCTGGCTTATCAGCTGGCGCATATCCTCCAAACCAAGCGTGGTTGGCTTTCTCGCGCCCCTTCCATGCTTCGGCTGTACCGCTTTTACCAGCAGCTGGAGGAATTGTTTCTACCCTGAGAGCTGCACCCGTACCTTCAGATACCACCTTCCGCAATCCATCACGGAGAACTTTGATGGTAGATGGTTTCATATTTAAAGATGTGCGCCACTTAGATGCTTGTTCGTTATCTTTGAGCAAATGGGGTGTGACCCGATATCCACCATTAGCTGGAACGGCAAACATCCTAGCAACTTGTAACGGTGTAGTTTGTAAAGCACCTTGTCCAATAGACATATTGATGCTGTCACCTACCGTCCAAGGCATTTTCCACACTCTTCGTTTCCATGCTTCGTCTGGAACGTTACCTTTAGCTTCTTCGGCTTCAAACTCAATACCCGTTTTCTCCCCAAATCCGTATTTGCGAGTCCATTCAATGAGAGTTCGACCGCCAACTCCTCGACCAATTTGGTAAAAGAATGTGTCGCTACTCCATGCTAAAGCACCTGCAAATCCTAAAGGACCAAATCCCTTATGGTTCCACTCACCGAAAGTCACCCCACCAACAGTGAGAGAACCAAAGGTTTGTAACACTGTACTGGGAGAATATTTTCCTGACTCTAGCCCAGCTGTTGCAGTCACAACTTTAAAAGTACTGGCGGGTGGGTAAACACTGCTGACTGCACGATTGAGCAAAGGAAAGCCTTTACCTTGTACGCTGTCCCAATCTTTTTTGGAAAGTCTTTGCTTGGAGAAAATATTTGGGTCGAAACCGGGGTGAGATACCATTGCTAAAACACCTCCAGTATTGGGGTCGAGTGCTACAACAGCACCATTGCGACCTTTTAATGCTTTTTCTGCTGCCAATTGTGCATTCAGATCTAAAGTTAGATGGAGGTCATTGCCCGATTTGGCTTGTTTTTCTCCCAAAACTCGTATCGATCGCCCTTTACCATCGACTTCTACTTGCTGACCGCCCCATTCACCTCGTAATGTTTTTTCATAAGCCTTTTCCACTCCCATTTGACCAATAACATCACCGAGTCGGTAACCGTCTTTTTTCTTTTCTTGAAACTGTTCGGGCGTGAGTTCGCGTGTATAACCTAGTACGTGAGCGAAAGCTTCACCATAAGGATAAGAACGGACAGCTTCCGTATGAACTTCTACACCTGGGAGTTCGTTTTCATACTCTTTTAAAGCAGTGATTTCCGCTTCACTTAGGTCGCGAGCAATCCGCACGAGAGAAGAATCAGCACCCGCCTTTTCTAATTTCTCGACAATTTCTTCTTCAGGCATATCGAGAATTTTTGACAAACGCGGACTCACAACCGACCATGCTGGTTTTGTATGTGCCATTGGCCATAAGTATACAGAACGGGGATAGCGAGTGGTGGCTATGACTTTACCATTGCGATCGAAGATGTTACCTCGTTCTGGTTGTTTGGGAATGATCCGCACCCGGTTTGACTCTGCTCTTTGCCGAAGTTTTGGTCCCTCAAGGACTTGTAAGTATGCCAAGCGAGCGCCAATACCCGTAACTAATAATAAAGCTAGTAATATAAAAGACAAGGGCTGGTATTCCCTTCCAACAGTACGTATCTCTCTTTCTTTTGTTGGCTCAGAGGTTTGCAACAAAGTCATAATAATTAAAATATAAGAATTGCAAGACTAGCGTTATCTGTATACGATGACGCTTAGCCCAGATCCGAAAAAAAGTGACCAGTAATTCAGCAAGCAGTGACCAATTCTCTTGTTCCAGAGCACACAACGGTCTCATGTTTGAATTCTTGACTTCGATTATTTGGTCAGATATTCATTATGTAGCAAAACAATCCTGATTTTTTATAGATTTTCAGTATATATAAAGCTAAAAATTTACTTTGCATACTCTTTCTTCATCTTTACGTCATAAATCATCTCTAAAAATTAAGTCTTAATAAATTTCCAATGTATTATTTAAAACAACTATATATTGTAGTAGTCGGTAAATACTTAAAAAAGGTTACATCGCATGATGAAGTGATTAGATCTACTATATCATTCTTGACAAAAATACCATTTTGATAAGTGTTCCCAATAAATTCTTCTGGATGAAAAACAACGAGACTTAACTGCATAATTTAAGAACCTAAGCTAAAGTCAAGCTAGGAATAGTGTTTTTATATCCCTACATTGATAAAAGTGTCAGAGGAAAGTGATTGCCTCTAGCACGCTACGCGCTCGCATTCCTAATGAATGTAAAGAAATAGAAATGTTTCTCAGAGTAGGGTTAACAAAATCCTCAGTCATACATAGCAGTGATATCAGATCTCAGCAAGCAATTTGACAGTAGGAGTTGATTCTTACAGGAGCATTTGAAGGTAGGTCATTGGTTCTATCAGTGAAACTAGAAGAGTTTTGAGCTAGAGAACGTCAAGAAGTACATTTTTTTAATTGCGATCGCGACTAATTGTAGATGCATCTGCCTTACTAAATACGCCGATTGTTAGAAGCAACAACTAGACCTGCTCATTGTAATCATAGGAGTATAACAGATGTATGACCCTATAGAAATCACTAAGCTTTTTGCGTTCGGAACAAATAGTCCATCATCCAACGACTACAACAAGCACATCAGACCTAGAGGCACAGCGCCAGCATCTAAATCCTACACCATGAGCGATTACATGACGAGCGGCGGCGGGCGCTTCGCGTATCCATCGCTGTTTGGTGCTGTAAAAAAATTCTTTAACACAACAATCGCTGACGGGACGTACACTTACGCAAAAATAGCAAGCCCTAGCCTTCTAAACTTGTCCGATAGCGACCTGAAGTTGAATATCTCGCAGTATGGTACTGGCCTTGGCAGTGCCGACCATGCAGAGCGTTCTTATATCTTTGGCAACAGCCCTTTTGAACTCAAAACTTCAGGGACAACTTTTGAAGTTATCGGTGGCGTCAAGACGATTAAGGGTCTAGAGGTGCGTGCTATTAACGACAATTTTGACTTCGAGTCCAAACCTGATTCATATTCGCAATATGTCAATAGCTTTCTTTTAGAACCAACTTTCGACCCCTACGAATTAGGTCGTGGTCCTGTCACCATCAATTTCACGGGGTCGGGAAAGACCTATGATACTTACGGTCAGCCGAATTTCGCAGGCGATCGGGCGAAAGAGGTTAATGTAAACGGTAGCACTGCTAGCGGGATCAAAAGCCTCATTGGAAGTGGCGGGATTGCGTACTTTTCAAACATCGCCTCAGACCCTTTCTTATCCTATAAACGTGGCAATCTGAAAGTTATTTACGGCACCCCTGGAAATGACAATCTTGACAGATTTGATTCGGAGAAATATCTTGGCGACATATTTTCTAAGTATCTCATAGTTGGTGGTGCTGGCAACGATACGTTGAGTGGTAATATATTCGCCGATGAGCTTCAGGGGGGTGAAGGCGATGACACCTTAAACGGTGGTCTCGGCGATGATACCTTTATCGGCGGCGCAGGTAACGACACGATGGACGGCGGATCGTTTCTGTCCGGACTTTTTGAAGGAACGGATAAATCTGTCTATGAGGGTTCGCTGGCTAGTTATGATGTTGAGTTTCTCTCTGATGACACTGTTCGTATCAGCGACAAGGTGGGCGGTCGCGACGGTTCCGACACGTTGAAGGGCGTTGACATCGCGGTCTTTTCAGACAAATCGATTAACCTCAGACCTGGTCAAGACCTTGCCTTTGTTATCGACACAACCGGCAGTATGTTCGACGACATTGACGCGGTTAAAGCCAGCGCCAGTAGTATTATTAACGCAATTTTCGATGGCGATCGCGGATTTTTAGATTCTCGAATTGCCGTGGTCGGATATAACGATCCTGATACGAACACCTTCCTCTCCTTTACCGATCAACCAAAGATCGACGATCGAAAAACTGCAGCGATTAACGCAATCAACAGCATCTCGGTTGGTGGTGGCGGTGACTTTCCTGAAGCGGTCAATGCAGGTCTCATTCGTGCGCTCTCTGGTGGTGCTGGAGAGTGGCGTTCCGAAGCAATCGCCCGACGTATCATTCTGTTTGGTGATGCACCTCCTAACGATAACGAGCTTCGGTCGCAAGTGCTCGAGCTTGCATCGAACGTTGATGTCTCGTTAGAGAGAAGTGTGATGCCGATGTCAATCGTCGGCGATATCGAAACCAGTAGCCTCACAAACAAACTCGCCGTGACGCGCTTTGCTGTAACGGCAGCGGATGCCGATGGTGCTCCAGTTACAGTTCCGGTTGAAATCTTCACTATTTTAATTGGTAACGATCCAACAACATCTGCTGATTTTGCAAGCCTCGCGGCGGCGACCGGTGGTGAGGCTTTTAACGCAGCAAATGCTGGAGAAATCGTCTCCGTAATTCTTGAAGCGATTGACGTAGCTACTCAATCTCCAATTGCTTTACCAGATTTTGCACCAACCTCTTCTGATACAGCAGTCACTATCGATATACTTGCTAACGATAGCGACCCAAACGGAGATCCTTTAACTGTTACCAAAATCAATAGTGACCCTGTGGCAGTGGGTAATCAAGTTACCTTAGCTTCCGGTGCTCTAGTTACTTTCAATTCTGAAGGTACTCTTACCTACGATCCAAATGGTCAATTTGATTTCTTAGCTGCAGATCAAAAGGTTACTGATACTTTCAGTTACACTATTACTGATGGTAAGGAAGGAACTGATACAGCAACAGTCAGTGTTGAACTGACACGAGCCAGTAATGAAATTTTGGGCACACCAGGTCGTGACGAACTTATTGGTACTTCAAACAGCGATCGCATTGTTGGCTTACAAGGTGCGGATAAGCTTTCTGGTGGTTCTGGCAACGACAGCTTTATCTACAACAGCATTCGTGACAGAGGTGACACCATCACAGATTTTGAGGTTGGTAAAGACACAATTGTGCTTACCCAATTACTCGACAGTCTAGTTGCAAGCGGTTACAACGGCACTAATGCGATCGTCGATGGCTTTGTGAAAGTTGAGCAAGGCAGTAGTAGCAACAACTTCAATGTACAAATTGATGCTGATGGGAAAACTGGTGCGGATATATTCAGACCGTTGATTGCTGTAAACACAGTTGGTTCCGGAACCCTAAACAACTCTGCAAACTTTATTTTCTAAAGTTAACATTTAGCTTTTTTTGGAAACAAAGCCAGTTACTAGGTTGCATTAACTAACCCATTCATTATGACACTAAGCATTGCAATCAATAGGAGTTTAAAATGTTGATAAAAACTGTACTCAAATCTTTACTTAAGTCTTCAAAGAAAAAAGTTGTTGCCTTGACTATACTTGGCTTAAGTAATTTCGCTGTTGCGTCCCCTTCTCATGCTGCTGGGATTAGTTTTGACACTTCAGATTGGGACGCTATTGGCGATGTTTCGCAATCATCTTCGCAAGCGCAACTGACCAACGCTTTTGATGCCACCGACGATGGTGGTACAGATCGCCGAGTGAGTGGTAAGAGTGCAGTAGAGACTTTTGACATAGAGACATTTCTTGGTTTTACTCCAGGAACACTCGATACTAATTTTACTGAAGGTTCTGCCATTGCCAGAACTTTTAATAATGTTATGGCAGGAGATGTAATTAGTTTCGACTTAGGGTTCGATACTCTCGATTCTGGCGATCGTGCCTTTGTGGCGATCGACAATCAAATCAGCTATCAGACGACAAATACTTCTTTCCGCCATACTTTTTCAACTCCAGGTAACTTCAAAGTTAGTATTGGTATTCTCGATTTCAATGATTTCACCAACTCATCAAGATTGACAGTGAGAAATGGGAATCTCCAACCAGTCCCTGAACCGTTGACAATTTTAGGTTCAATGACAGCCCTTGGTTTGGGTGTAAGTTTACGTCAGCGTTTTCGCAAAAGTGGTAATGGCTCCCGAACTAAATCACAAGCATAATCAAAGAGACGGTTAAAGGAAACAGGGGAACGGTTGCAGTACCGCAACCGTTTTCTGCTCATTGCCAAATTTTATTTCCGACCAGTGAACTACTTTATTATCTAGAAACTCTCAATAGAGCTTATAATCTCACTTAAAGCGCACGAAACCACACGAAATTTAGCATTAACAAACAAGCCATTTGGTCACTGCTCACTGAAAAGCTGAGCTACTGCTGGCTTAGTCACTTTCCCCATGGCATTACGAGGTAATTCCTCGACTGAGAGAATTTGGGTTGGCACTTTATAGACTGCTAAGCGCTCTTTTGCCCAACTTCTAAAATTTTTCAACGTTAATCCATCGGGCTGTTGCAAGACTAATGCTGCACAGACTCGTTCGCCCCATTCTGGATCTTTAATCCCAACAACTGCACATTCTTGTATATTTGGGTGGGTTCGTAACACTTCTTCAATTTCCAGTGCAGAAACTTTATACCCTCCCGTTTTGATAATATCCACGCTCATCCGTCCTAGAATGCGGTAGTTACCGTTCTCAACTACGGCGAGATCTCCAGTTAAAAACCATCCATCTCGGAAAGCTTTTGCGCTTGCTTCCGGATTTTGCCAGTATTCCAAAAACACCCCAGGTCCTTTGACTTGGATCTCTCCTGGTATCCCCTGTGGAACTATCTCTCCATTTTCATCAACTAATCTGACTTCCACTTGAGGTAACGGCTTCCCCACATATCCCGCATACCGTTGACCGTGTAATGGATTCGATAGTGCCATGCCAATTTCAGTCATGCCATAACGCTCGAGCAGAAAGTGGTTGCTGATGGTTTTCCATTTTTCTAAAACTTGAACTGGTAACGCAGCTGAGCCAGAAACCATCAGGCGCATTTTAGCACAGCCTTCTGACATCATTTTTTGGCGATCGCTTGAAGCGGCTTCCCAAGCAGCAATTAACTTGACATAAATTGTTGGAACTGCCATGAATAGGGTTAAGTCACCTTGAGAAATTCGATCCCAAACAACATTAGCATCAAATTTGCTCAGTATATGGCACTCTGCTCCAGCCCATAAAGCACATGTCAATACGTTAATAATTCCGTGAATGTGATGTAATGGAAGTACGTGTAAAATGCGGTCATCTGATGTCCATTCCCATGCAGCAATCAAGCTAGTCACTTGTGCTATAATGTTGTTATGAGTTGTCACCACACCCTTGGGTTTACCTGTTGTACCGCTCGTGTAGAGAATTAATGCGCGTCTGGTAGTATCGACTTCTGGGAGGTGACCGACATCACATGACAGTATTTCCGATGTCACTATGAATCGTAAATTATGTGCTTCAGCAATGGGGCGCAATACACCCTCAAAATTCGGATGGGCAACGATAATCGATGCTTCTGAATGTATAATAACATACTCTAATTCAGGGCGTGGGTGGGAATTACACAGAGACACAGCTATTCCCCCCGCCCGCCAAATTCCCCACTGAGTCGCTGCATATTGAAACCCAGGCGGAATAAGGAAGGCAACTCGCTGCTCCTGTAAATCTTCTGCATCTTGAAGTAGATTTGTTGCAATTTGACTGGAGGTATACAGCAAATATCGGTAAGTAAATGCTCCTTCAGATGTCGCGATCGCTATTTTTTCATTGTGTTCTTCAGCACGAGTTATCAATGGGAGATTCATAGTTTTACCGTTTTACAGTACTTTTTAGGAAAATAAACCACCTAATTCACTTAATAGTGGTACTAATAGTGAGTGGTACGGGCAAGGACGCCCGTACATAAGATTAGGACGGGCGAGGACGCCCGTACCACAAGAGCATAGTAAAGTTCATTTATAAGAGCATAGTAAGGTTCATTTGTTTGAAAACTGCTGTGAGCTATCTATTGGAGGTTTAGGAGGACACCAAAATCGTTCGGAACGTGCTGTGTAACGAGATCGCATACGTTCAAAGACAGGAGACATATCATGAAGGGGTTATCTGTGTCCTCAACTTCATGAGCAAAGGACAAACCCGTCCACTTGCTGTGGTAAATTCTGTTTGCGTCTGGATTGTAATGGAGGAAGCGAGGGTTCCACATATCATAAAAACGGTTTTCGATGATATCCGCAATATCTGCAATATTGGTCGTGCGCGTCAGATCGAAGGGAAAAGCGGGACCATCATTAGTATGCTGCTTTTTGCGAAGAAGCCCTCGGTAGGTTAACGAACGATAGTCAGGGTTGGGCAACTCATCAAATCAATCAGGGGTATTGCTCATCCTCATATTTTTCAATCAACGCAATCAAAAGTTCAAATAAAGCAGATTCTTCTGCTGTTTAGTTTTGACGATGCGCCAACTCTTCGGCTAGTGCGATCGTCCGCCGAGCTTTTCACCTGGAAATAGCATTTTCCACCTGCTGCTAATCTATAAACATACACCCACAAGCAGCAGATACCATGAAGAGAGAAGTTTTTAACTATCCTCCCAGTGTGGAAATCTTAAAATTGTTAACGCCAGGTTCCTTAAAACAACATTTAGCGAAAGCGGTAAGACTATGGGTTATTTTACGTTCTCTCTACGGAGACGATATTGATGAAGTTAAATTGGATTTAGAAGAAGAATTTACCTTTCTTCAATGGCGCGATTTATTTTTTCTAGATGCAGCAAAACAACATTCACGGGATAAAACTCCCACCTTACATGACGCACAATGTCGCTGTGCTACAAAATTAACTGAGTGGTTGTTTGAATCCAGTCTAACAAGTTTAAGTATCGACGAACATCAATGGTCTCTGTCATTTCAAAAATACTATTCCATTAAACCTGAAGAATTGAAAAGTTTGTTATTGCAGGGTACTATTAAGAATTTTATAGAAAAGAGCCAACAGGACGAAGATTCAGGAACTACTAGCAACAGTCAAAAATCTCAGTGCTTTTCTAAACTTTTATCTGATGGACGTTTATTTGCTGTCACCAGTCGAAATTTAAAAAATAATGATTTTCAATACTTGGTTAATCTGGAATGGTTAAGAAAAGTAAACAACAAAGGAATAGAAAAAGATAAATACTTGAAAGTGGAAAATTTTCCTGATGGTTTTTTAAAGGAACTGAGAGAGATAGAAATAACTTCTAATCATTTTACTAATGAAGAATTATCTGCTTTTAATAATTTATTGTCTCAACCAATTAATGGTGTTCAAAGATTTTTTATTCACGTAGAATATATAGTTCATGCAAAGCGAACTAATGATGTAGAAGTACTACAAGAGCAGTTAAAAGAACTTTGGCAACAAGATAAGATTCCATTGGTTAAATTGACATATCAGAGTGTCAAGCTCTATCAAGAGACCGTCGATTGTATTGTTTATCCAGTCTGCATTTACTATTACCAACGCGCACCTTATCTCTTTGCTTACGGTCAAGTTCCCAAACAAGAAAAGGAAAATAGTTGGAGTGAAATCAATTGGTATGATTATCGTCTTGACCGAATTCTTCAATTAGATGAATTATCAACAGATTTAAGAGACCCGAACATTCCCAAACACTTTATAAATAAATGTCAAGGTCAATATCCACCAACTCCTAACGATATTAAAGGAAAAATGACAGAGGCTTGGGGATTTGATATCTACCAACCACAAAAGTTACTAGTCTTAAGATTTGACCATTATTTTCATGAAAATAACATCAAAGGAACCGAACGGGATGAAATGTTTAGAAGAATTTCCCATCAACAGGTTGAAAAATTAGTGAAATCTTACACTCCTACAGCATCAGTAGAACAAAAATATCTGCTTTCAACCGTACAATCTCGTTCGGAGAAGGATATTTACTGTAGAGTCGATTACCGTCACAAAGATAATAACATTATCATGCGTTTGCGAGCTTGGGGACCGAATGTAGAGGTGATTTTACCTTGGGATTTACGACACCGTATGACAACAGATATCGAAGCTACTTACAAACTTTATAAATAATTGCGATCGCAACACTATGAACTTAAACACCACAGACACATCGAAATTAACCCATCGTTTTGAGCAAGCTTTGGTTTACGCTACCAGACTCCACGCCAAACAAACTAGAAAGGGAAGTAAAGTACCCTATATTAGTCATCTTTTAAGTGTAGCAGCGTTGGTATTGGAAGATGGCGGAGATGAAGATGAAGCTATATCAGCATTATTACACGATGCTGTGGAAGACCAGGGAGGGAAAGCAACCCGCGAAGCCATTCTACATATGTTTGGTGAAAGAGTCATCGAAATAGTTGATGGTTGTACCGATGCAGATACTATACCAAAACAGCTTTGGAAAGAACGCAAAGAGCAGTACATTGAAAAATTGCGTTGTGCTTCAGCTTCAGTTCGCAAAGTAGCGCTAGCAGATAAATTACATAATGCGCGTAGTATCTTAAAAGATTTGGATAGGGAAGGGGAAGCAGTTTGGGAAAAGTTTAAAGGTGGGAAGGAAGGAACGTTATGGTATTACCGCACTCTCGCAGAATTATTTTTAACTACCGATCCTAATTCTTGGTTAGTACGGGAATTAAACCATGTTGTTAGCAAGTTTAACAGTAATCAGTAATCAGTAACCAGTGACCAGTGACCAGTGACCAGTGACCAATGACCAGTGACCAGTGACCAATGACCAGTGACCAGTAATCAGTGACCAGTGACCAGTAATCAGTGACCAGTAATCAGTGACCAGTAATCAGTGACCAATGACCAGTGACCAGTAATCAGTGACCAGTGACCAGTAATCAGTGACCAATGACCAGTGACCAGTGACCAATGACTAGTGACCAGTGACCTAGGAGGTATTTTTAATCCAAAATCTAAAATCTAAAATCCAAAATGGTATAAGCATATGAGTGATATTGCAAGTCAATTTCTTGATATCAAGAATTTTCAACGTGCTTGGGAAAAGGTTGCTGAAAATCGCGGTTGTGCTGGAGTAGATGGAGAAACAATTGGTAACTTTGCTTGTAATCAAACTGTTAATCTTTATCAATTACTCAACGATGTGGCTAACAGTCATTACCACCCTCTTCCTTGCAAGCAGGTGATTATTCCTAAAAAAAATGGCACTCAAAGAGAGTTGAAAATACCTACTGTTCGCGATCGCATCGTACAACAAGCTTTATTGAACGTGCTTTACCCGTTGATGGAGGAGAAGTTTTCACCTGTCAGTTTTGCCTATCGCCCTAATTTATCTTATATCAATGCAGTGGAGAAAATTGCAGATTGGCGAGATATGGGTTATCTTTGGGTGTTGGATGCCGATATCGTTAAATTTTTTGATAACATTGACCATCACAGGTTATTAAAAGAGGTCAGGTTACATATAGATAATCCGGGAATCTTATGTTTGATAAAATCTTGGATATCAGTTGGAGTCTTAACGCAAGAAGGATTAATTTTACCTCAAAAAGGTATACCTCAAGGTGCAGTTATTTCGCCAATCTTGGCTAATATTTATCTCCATGAGTTTGATGAGTTAGTGAGTGCAACTGATTTAAAAATCGTGCGTTATGCCGATGATTTTCTAGTTTTGTCACTCTCTCAAGAGCGAATTATACAGGCTAAATTAGAAATTATCAATCTGCTAGATTCAATGGGCTTGGCGATCAATACTGAGAAAACACAAATTACTAGTTTTCAACGTGGGTTTCGGTTTTTAGGTCATGGTTTTTTAGATAATGCGATTTTCCCTGTAGATGCTAATAAAGTGACGTTGAAGTCGGGGATAGAGGATAAGCAAGATAAAAAACAAAGTAAAAATACTAGTAAGAATACTAGTAAAAAAAAAGCCCTGAAGAATCTCTCTCTCAGATAAATTCTCGTTTTCATACAGAATATCGGAACCCAATTTGGGAAGTTTCACCTTTAGAAAGAGAAGAGAGTCTCTCAGCGATCGCTCCTCGATTGGAGGCTGAGAACGAGACTATGACAGATATTGCGACTTTACATCAACCTTTTCTGGCAGAAATAGAAACAGAATTACCTCCTCAAAGTAAAGAGGATAACAGCCCTTTTCAAAAAAATATTTGGAATCCAAAAATGGCAGCTATTTATCTCATCGAACAAGGGACAAGTATCTATAAAGACTATCAGCGTTTTGTTATTCACGTATCTGATAAACCTAAATTAGAAGTTCCTGTCCGAGAAGTTCAGCAAATTCTTGTTTTTGGTAATATTCAACTATCGACTCCCGTTATTCAAGCTTGCTTGCAAGAACAAATTCCTGTCTTATTTCTTAGTCAAAGCGGTAACTATCACGGTCATTTATGGAGTGAAGAATCAACTCATTTAGATAACCAGCTAATTCAAGTTGAGAGACGCAATGATGATTATTTTCAGTACAGTGTGTCTAAAGCGATCGTCTACGGTAAATTAATGAATTCCAAACAACTCTTGTTGCGACTTAACCGCAAGCGTAAGATAGCAGAAGTAGAAAAAGCTATCTTGGGAATCAGTCAAGATATTGATTCTTTGGATTCAGTAGATAATTTAGATACTTTACGCGGTTATGAAGGTATATCAGCTGCAAGATATTTTCCAGCTTTTGGGAAGTTAATTACTAATCCCAATTTTGAATTTTCTTTGCGTAACCGTCAACCACCTACTGACCCGATAAATTCTTTGTTGAGTTTTGGTTACACCCTTTTGTTTAATAATGTCTTGAGTTTTATTATTGTCGAGGGGCTTTCTCCTTATTTGGGTAATTTTCACTATGGAGAAAGGCAAAAACCCTACCTAGCTTTTGATTTTATGGAGGAAATGAGGTCAGTTATTGTTGATAGCTTGGTTTTAAAGATTATTAATAAATCTTTGCTTAAGCCACAAGATTTTGACATAGTTCCTAGCACTGGAGGAGTCTATTTAAATCAATCAGCAAGAAGAGTCTTTCTCAAACAATTTGAAGTTCGGATGAATGAAGAAACAACTCATCCAGATTTACAATCCGTTGTAACATACCGTCATGCAATTCAATTACAAGTTAGACGATATAAACGAAGTTTATTATCTGGGGTTTTCTATGAACCTTTTTTAAGATCGGTGTAAATGTTAGTGCTTGTAGTGTACGATATTCCTAATGATAAAAGACGTACAAAGTTATCTAACTTCTTAGAAGGATATGGAAGAAGAGTTCAATTTTCCGTGTTTGAATGTTTTTTGAGTTTAGAGGAAATGCGAGAACTTTACGAGAAAGTGAAAAAGTTAGTTAAACCTGTGGAGGATAACGTGCGGTTTTATTGGATCTCCCAGGAAGCTGTGTCTAGGGTATTAACTCTTGGTGGAGAAAGACCTGAACCACCGCCAAAGTATTATGTTATATAGATTTGAGACTTTTTTAGGAGAACTTTCAAATGTCTATCGACGCATCTCCCCAAATCGCTGAAACCCTATATTTTCCGTTGAGATGCGTCGATGCCTTACAGGGACTGGGTTTGAGGTGTGTGTTGCGAGCCATTTTTGGGAGAATGTACTATACTTTTTCTAGATGCGTCGATTTGGCTTCTGAAACCCTTACTGGGTAAGGTCTCCTAGACGAACTCCCCACCGATTGGGTTAATTCGGATTAGTTGGAAACGTTGAGCAGAAGGCTGCTGGATACAGCTACCGAAACCCCACCGATTGGGTTAATTCGGATTAGTTGGAAACGAGTTCAGATAATACTTGCTCTCCGTAAAGTGACAGCCCCACCGATTGGGTTAATTCGGATTAGTTGGAAACATTTTCTCCTTGTCGTAGTCCATTTTTGGACACCCCACCGATTGGGTTAATTCGGATTAGTTGGAAACAAGAAGACCACTAAGCGAAGCGAATAGTGGCGGGTAAGACCCCACCGATTGGGTTAATTCGGATTAGTTGGAAACGGTATTCTTGCCCCATGTACTTCAGCAGAAATACAAGCCCCACCGATTGGGTTAATTCGGATTAGTTGGAAACCTGTATTCTATTGAAGCTACCACATCGGTGCGGTAGCCCTTATAGACCCCACCGATTGGGTTAATTCGGATTAGTTGGAAACGCTTGGGCTTCAATAAGAACCTTTCTTTTTTCTTCCCCACCGATTGGGTTAATTCGGATTAGTTGGAAACTGAATCTCCCACCCCTCAAGTAAGCTTCTATAAAAAACTGAACCCCCACCGATTGGGTTAATTCGGATTAGTTGGAAACGAGCAAATAATTCAAGCATACGAAACACTTTCGTCCCCACCGATTGGGTTAATTCGGATTAGTTGGAAACTTTTTCATCGCCAGCTTCCGCTTTAGACTTATCAGGCCCCACCGATTGGGTTAATTCGGATTAGTTGGAAACCATCCTCTCCCGCCATGCACAGCCAGCACTCGCCGAGAGCCCCACCGATTGGGTTAATTCGGATTAGTTGGAAACGTGTCGGTAGTATTGTTGGACCTGGTGTCATTGCTTCCCCACCGATTGGGTTAATTCGGATTAGTTGGAAACGATCAGACTAGCAGCCGCAACAAATTTATTCAACACCCCACCGATTGGGTTAATTCGGATTAGTTGGAAACTCGGGATCGCTTTCGAGCCCAATTGTTTCCACGCCCCCACCGATTGGGTTAATTCGGATTAGTTGGAAACGGTTTCCTAATGTACTAAGGGTAAGTTCTGGTTTCAAAGTCCCCACCGATTGGGTTAATTCGGATTAGTTGGAAACTATACTTGTTATAGGTAACAAATTTACCGTCACAGCCCCACCGATTGGGTTAATTCGGATTAGTTGGAAACTCTCGGCCAAACGCTAAGAGTCTTTTTTTAAAACCGGCCCCACCGATTGGGTTAATTCGGATTAGTTGGAAACTTAAATTTGATTGCTGCTTCCGCCTTGATTAGTATGACTGAGAGCCGTTACAGATGTTTGCTTAATACTAAGTTCAGGTTGTCTGATTTGAGGGTCATATAGCAATGTAAAATGGATTCCCAAGGAGGATTGACAATTGCGAATCCTATTTACCCCAAGGTAAGACCTCGGGTATTAAAAGTTATAACTATGGCTTCACTGCCGAAAATTGCACCTACTTGGTTAAGCCCAGAAGGTGAGTTAAATACCGATGCCTGCGATATCTTCGATTTATGACTTCCGAATTTCCAATTCTACTTGTCACACACAAAGCTTATGAAGCATCCTCAAATGAAACTCTAGGTAGCAAATATAAGTTTTGGTTTTACCACGAACAACGTGGTCGTTGTCTTTATAAGCAAAGCCGACCAAACCTCGGAGAAGATTGGGCAGAAAAAGTCGCATCAGAGTTATGCTCCTTATTGGGACTTCCCCATGCTGTTTACGAATTAGCTTTAACTTGGTCTGGGGATCGCGGCATAATATCACCCAACTTGTTACCACAAGGGGGGACGCTTGTTCATGGTAACGAACTTCTTGCCTCAATTGTGCCGAATTACCCTGCGTTTGGGACTTATGGCATATCACAACATACAATAGATGTAGTGCTGAGGGTAATAGCAGGCGAATCTGTAAATTTACCCATGAGTTGGACACCGCCCTCTGGCATTCAAAAAGCAGTAGATGTGTTTGTTGGCTATCTTCTGCTAGATGCGTGGATTGGTAACGGAGACCGTCACCATGAAAACTGGGGGATTATCCGAATCAAAACAGCATTGACTTCAGAAGAAACCCAACACCTAGCACCTACTTACGACCATGCTTCAAGTTTAGGACGCGACCTCTCGGACTCTCAAAGACAGAAACGCTCAGTTTCGGCTTACGCAAATAAATGTTTCTCAGCATTTTATGGCAGTGTTGATGATAGAAAAACCCTTAAAACTTTTGATGTGTTCTCACTCGTTGCTCATCGCTATCCCGAAGCCACGTGTGTATGGTTAGCAAAAGAAGTAGAGAATCGGAAAAAATGTCCAAATTCCAATCTCTAGTAGTCAGCCATTGGTAAACAACCCCTGGATCTCTGACTGAGACAAAACCTTTGCTTTCCCGTGGCGGTCAATTTTCACGCTACGTCGTCAAGTTTCCTCCTAGCTTTTTTGGTGTTGGCGCTTGGTACTCATGATTGTGGCGATGGACTACTCCCGCCCGAAGCGATAAGCTTCGCTTAACGGCTTAAGCCGTATCGCGCAAGTATTCCCAGATTTGTTGTATCTCGCGTTGCCGCTGTTCCATTTGCCTACGGAACTCTTGGCGGTCAATGGCGGCTTGCTGTCTATCGGCTGCGGCTTGCGCTCTATAGAATAATACGTATATGACCCACGTGGGATTTTTGGCGTTTTAAAACGCAATAGCATATGAGTTCTACTATGTTGAGTTATATCTACTCAGATACACTGTTTACAGCGACTGAGCTAAACCGTCAACCTGGAAAAGTACTAGACCATGCTTTAGAGCATCCAGTAACAATTACTCGTAACGATGAGCATTTTGCTTTGCTGCGTCGTGAAAAGGTTTCTTCTCTTGCCAAAGCGGCTCAAAATGGTGAATACCTTATCGAGCTTTTAAGTGCGGCTTTTCGTTTACGTTTAGATGAAAAGCTTGGTAGTGAACATCCACATGGCTGGCTGAAAGTATTTGACAAAGATGAGCTTCAAGACTTTATTAATGAGGTAACAGAAGCTTATCGTTCAGCAGTTTTTTCTGAACAAGCTTGGGATGAACTCGAAGCTATTATTCATGAATGGCACGAAAGCGCGTTAGCGATCGCCAATCTTGATCTTGCCCATGCATTCAGTAATAAGGATGAGTATGATGAAATCCCATTAGCCCAACCTTTTACTAAGAAAGCACTCTGATTTCTAAAATGACTGAAATTTCATCAAACGAATCAGAAACCAATAACGTGGAGCCGCCAGAAGTAATGATTAGTTGGAAACTTTCACCAGAACAGAGGTCAAAGATTTATGCTTAAAGATTCCTCAATTATTAACGTATCCCCTGAAATTATGGGCGGCACCCCAGTTTTTGCTGGTACTAGGGTTCCTGTGCAAACACTTCTAGATTATCTCAAAGCAGGAGAATCGATAGACGATTTTTTAGATGGATTTCCAACTGTAACCAGAGAGCAAGTTATTGCCTTGCTGGAAGAGGCAGAAAAACAGCTGATTGGCGTAGTGGCATAGCATGAAGCTCCTTTTAGATGAGTGTATTGACCGCAAATTGGCAAGGGAATTTGTTGGTTATGAAGTGAAAACAGTTCCGCAGATGGGGTGGGCTGGAATTAAGAATGGTCAACTTCTTGCGCTTGCACAAACAGAGTTTGATGTTTTCATCACAGTCGATCGCAATTTATCATTCCAGCAGAATCTACCACAATTCAATATCACTGTGATTGTTTTACAGGCATCCTCTAACCGATTGGCAGATCTGAAGCCTTTAGTACCTAAAGTTTTGGCTATCTTACCCACTTTAGCAAAAGGACAAGCCACAGTAGTTAGTGCGTAGCCATATTAACCGAATGATTTGACCACCTGTGTTGACGATCGCTTAACTACAACCATTTTTTGCCGCTTTAGCGGCATAGTCCAATTTTCCAACCTTGTCACTTACAAGTGACAGCATAGACAAACTAGCATCCGCACCTTTAAGTGTAAAACTTTGTATGAGAACAAAAAAGCCTTTAAAAATCAGCCTACTTTCTCTGGATTCACCGGAACGCACTGTCTCAGCTATACAGGCAAAACCCACATAGGTGGGTTTTAGAACCTTGATTTTTTGTGAGTCCGCACAGGCGGACTTTGCCTGTATAGTAGCGAATTATATTTCGCCCATGACTTTTCAAAGTTTAATTAACTTAACCGAACCTAATTGGCTCAACTCCAATCAATTTCATCACCTCTTTCAATAAGATATCTGGAATAGTTACGGGTTGCTTGTAATTCCAAGGACCTGCAACAATTTCTAAGTAGGGTTTTCCGTTCGTAACTACTTCTAGCTTTTGCTCTTCAACACTATGAATCACCGCTAAAGGACTCAATTGCTTTTGAGTTTCAATTTCTGGTGTCTGAAAGAACTTATGCCATTCTTCTACAGCCTCTAGAGAATTACTAATGATGATATAGTGAGTACAACTACTCAACAACAATTTATCGGCTTCTCCTGGCTTACCACCAAAATCCACTAACACCAAATCTGTATATTTGCGAATTTCCTTGATACCTTCAGCGTGCTGAGAGAAATATTTTTCTGAATTTTTAGGTGGTTTTCCGCGCTCGGCAATCTCTGATAGCTTTTCCGCTAGAGTTGAGTTGGTAGGCATTATCTCGGAAAACCAATCTCCTTCCCCATCCCATGCTACTCGGTGTAAATAAACCTTGTTGTTCCAACCACTATTAACTAAGGTTTTTTTTAAGGTATAAGCTAGAACGCTTTTACCACTATTAGGGGGACCACCAAACAGAATAGCAGGACAAGGTGCTTTCGGTACTAACTTAAATTTGTCACCAGATACAAATTGTGAACATTGACTAACAACGATGACTGCTTCAGTAGTTTTCATGTTGTAGCAAGCTACCCATTGAGCTTGTTGACAACGAACTACTAAATGAGCATATAACCATACTGGGGCTTGTCCCCATAAAACGATCTCTTTGTTCCAGTCCAAATCGCTAGGAAGTGACAGTGAATTTAAAGCTTGAGGGGAAATATTATCAGCATGAATTGCTAGACTTTGATAGCGATCGTCTTCAATCGTAACTATTTCATCGATTTCTAACTTTATCTCACCATTGAGCAAATTCTCTTTAGTAGAGCCTTTAACTTGTCCCACCTCCACTGTTGGTGTATTACTATGCACGACTACTGATCCTTCAAGCTGAGGGTAATAGCACCCAACCCAAGCAGCATTTTGGCATCGATAAGTTAAGTAGCTGTAGAGCCAGTTGGGAGCCTTGCCATCAATTACCACTCCATAATTAAAGTTTATCCCTTCTGGTAACTCTAACTCTCTAAGGAATTCTGCTACAAAATGGCAGTCACCAGGAATTTGAATCTTTTGGTAAGGCTGCCACTGTACATCGTACTCGCAAATCAGCTTAAGTGTCATTGCTTAGTTCCTTTAAGTTACGTGTGCTGTAAAACACGGTTTCTTCGTGGTATTTAATTAGTAAACAGACGATTTTTGGTAGAAACCGGGCAATTGCGTAATTTCATACTGAAACGATACTAAGACAGTGGAATAGCGCTCTTCCAGCACCAGTGATAATACATATATTGAATAGAGATAAGGTTTATGCCTGCATATACTCAACGTTTTGATTATCCTCCGACTGTAGAACTATTAAGGAGTTTTTTAACCCCTAAAGCAGTCTTATCAGAAGAAAAGGCTTTTAAGAAGGCGTGGCGAATATATATGTATCTGAGAACTATATATGGTGATGGTATTAGTTTGGGACATGGTAAATACATTAACTCGCCCTTAATCGAGGAAGACACAAGTTATGAGTTTAGTTTTTTTGAATGGTTGAGTGATTTGGAAATTTGCCTTCAGAGTCAGGTTCCACATTCTTATAAGTTTAAGATAAACAAAGAGCTAGGAAAACCAACAGAGAAATTTAAAAAACGAGATAGCGCACTAGTAAATCTTGATTTACTTGTACAAATTACTAGTGAAGATTTGTGGTTTCATCTTCTTGATAGTCAAGACAAACGAGAGAAGTGGAGTGTTGATTTTCAATATCACTATAAAGTTACAGAGCAAAAAATCAATGAATTGTTGAAGCTTCATCCCTTTGATAGTCAAGGCTCTGATTTCACCAATCGTACCCGTCCCTATCGGTTAGACTTCCAAATTAGTCTAGCTAAAGCTCAAGAAACTCACTGGCTTCAACCTGTTTATAAATATAATCAAAATGGGGATTTAGTTTCTACAGGTAGTTACCTTAAAGTAGAATCTTGGTTTAAGCTAATTCCTCATTTATCACAGCAAGACGATAGTCAAGAATACACGAGCGAAGTCAATGCTGAATATATTCCCAATGAAGAACTAGCGGATTTTATTACTAGATTTGCTAAGAATAGTAATAAAAGACTATTATTTGCAGCAGAATTTATCATGTCGGCAAGACTTGAAAGACAAAAATATAATAAAATTATAAACAGTTTAGAATTAAATTGGTCTAATCCTGACGATATCAAGCCTTTAAAGTTAACTTACAAAAAATTCAAAACCTCTCCGCCAATAATAAATATCGTTTATCCTGTAATATTTTACTACATAAAACGCGGTCCTTACCTCTACGCCATTCATCCAACAGAGCTAGAAGGGGAAAGATATCACTGGTATGGTTATCGGTTAGATCGGATTCTTGATGTTGAAATATTAGATTGGAATAATGAGCAGATTCCAGAAAAGTTACTCGAACTCAAGGATGAAGAAGAACTTCCTACTCCCGAAGAAGTAGAGTTCTCTCTAGATACAGATACTTTGGGTTATGCCTTCTGGAAGCCTCAAAAAATGATGTTTGTAAGATTTGAACGAATTCATTACATCAAGTATATCCAGGATACTTCGCGTCAAGAAGTGTTCCAAGAGATTAATATAGAAAATTTTCATGAAATTGATGGATTAGAGCAATTCTTCAATGAAAAAGAGATACATCTAATATTAAAGTCTTTGCAGAAACAGATGAACGAAAACTATGTATTTTGCATTGCTAAATTCTACGAAGAAGATATTGATGTTTTTCTGCGTATATTAACTTGGGGGAAAAATGTTAAAGTTATCTTACCTATTGAGTTGAAAGAAAAGATTTTTCACGAGATTGAATCGACTCTTAAGGTTTATCAAGAAAACTAGAGAATGGATGCAGATAAAAGATAGGCTAGAGGTATAAATTTGAATTACACAGATGAAGCAAAGCTAACAACTCGTTTTGAAGAAGCATTAGTGTATGCGGCTCAACTTCACGCTCAACAAATAAGAAAAATTACTGGTGTTCCTTACATTAGTCATTTGCTCAGTGTCGCTGCGCTGGTAATAGAAGATGGGGGGAGTGAAGATGAAGCGATCGCCGCCCTACTACATGATGCTATAGAAGATCGAGGCGGGGCAAAAACAGGTGAAGTTATTCGGCAAAAGTTTGGAGACAAGGTAGCAGATATTGTTGAAAGTTGCACGGAATCAGATATTGTACCTAAACCCCCTTGGCAAGAATGCAAACAAAAATATCTTGAGAATATCCGTAACAGTTCACCTGAAGTACTCAGGGTAGCACTTGCTGATAAGTTACATAACGCACGCTCTAATTTATTTGAATGGTATACTTACGGGGAAAAAGCTTGGAATAAAGAACAGCGCGAAAGAACGCTTTGGTTTTATCGCTCAGTTATAGAAGTAGCACAACTACTGGGAGTTTCTAGTTTTCTGCTAGAGGAATTAGAACGAGTCGTCAAGCAATTAGAAGCTTTTTCAGAAAATATATCCGGATAAATGCTGATGCTTTAAGTAATATATTATAGTCTCACTCCAAATAGTACTGCTGTCACATCAAAAGGCTATGCGAAACAACTTTGCTCAAACAGCCAAAATATTTTTTAACCCTGAAACCCTAATTCCTTTCTTTATCGGCAGTATTTTTCTATCCGTTTTGGGTAATGCTATCACCCAAATATTGGGTAATTTATTTGGCAATACCACGAAAGCCGCCTTAGGGATTATTCTAGGATCTATATTGATTCTGATCTTCTCAGTATGGTTGGTAACGAAATCATTAACCAAAGTGCGATCGCCTGAAATCGATTTAGGCAAGTTGCCTCCCGATCAACACAAAGGACTGATTTTATTAGTTAGCCGAGAAGAACCTTGTCGAAAAGCAATAGAATATCATTTCTCACTAGAGCATTGTTGGTTAATTTGTTCTTCCCAAACCCTTGACTTAGCAAAAAAGTTAAAACAGGATTTTTCCAAGTTAAAACAGGATTTTCCCAAGCTAACGATTCCAGAACCAATAATTATCAACGATATCTACGATCCTCTAGAGTTCTATCAAGAAGTTAGGAAAATCTACAAATATCTACCCCAGGGATGGATGGTAGAGGATGTAATCGCAGATTTTACAGGAATGACAGCTCAGGCTAGTGTGGGAATGGTAATTGCTTCTTTACTTGAACAAAGTTCATTACAATATACGCCAGCCGAGTTAAAAGATGGAAAACCCACAGGACGTTCTCTAAAGCCGATTAAAATTGCTTTTAAGTAGCAGTTTCGCAAACGAACAAGCTAATTATAGCGGTTCTCACTTGGATGCAATACATCAAAGAGTTATGGAACCGCAGATGCACGCAGATACACGCGGATAAAACTGTACCTTATTCGGATGAGAACCGCTATAAATTCTTAATCGTTGTACTTTCCTCTACCCAATTGAATGACTCCATATTAGCTACACCCTTCAGGGCAGTGGAAGACCCTATTTCCATAGTCGGTGTATTATGCCAGCAGTTTCTTCAAAATATTGATACCAGTTACATGAATCAACCCTGCTATACCGCAATTACCTTTGCCCCAGTGCAAGGCTTTATCGAAAAGTCCCGCAAACTCCGAGATTTGTATGGAAGTTCGTTTATCCTGTCATACCTAGCTAGAGCCATTTGTAATGAAGCCAGATGTCAGGGACTTTGGGTAGTTTCACCAGCCTCAATCAACGTTACTCAAGGAACGCCCAACATAATTATTATTGAAGGGGATTTTTCTTTTCAATGTGCTAGCGACGCTTTTAATCAAGCTTGGAGTGGAATTACCCAAACCTGTCGAGATTGGATTGAACAACAGCTTAAGTACAAATGGGTTGAAGAAAAAGGTAAGTACACACAAACGCAATACGAGTGGAAATATTGCTGGCGGCGAGAGTGGAATTTGTGGACAAACTACGCCTGGGAATTTTTTTGGGGACAAGGTGAAACGATCGCCGCAGCTAGAGAACAGGTTAACGAAGTCAAGCGCTCGCGCAACTGGACTGCGATCAACTGGACTGGGGAAAGTTCAACTCTATCAGGAGCGGATGGTATAGCTATACCCAGTTTGGGTACTAACAATCCAAAAACCTGGGATTACCAAACACAAAAAACAGAAATCAGGGATTTTTACAAACAACTAAGTTATGCAGTTGGAGAAACTTTTATTGAGTTTATAAAGCAAAAATTAGATAATGAACCTACAGCACGTCCAACGTTAGTAGAGAGATATGGTGAAGGTTTTGTCCAATTTCTTGAAAATAAACTTCCTAGACCAAGTTTAGAAGAATACCAAGAATTGATGGCAGAATATGGGGAATCTATTATTGATAGCACTGAAGAATTGAGCATTCCAGAACTGATTAAACGCTTAATTACTTTGGAGGCGATCGCTACTCCTATCGGGATTCCTACTCAAGAAGTTCCCGAAACATATCGCGATTTAAACCGACTCAACAAAAAGAAAAAGCAGAGCAAAATCGAGCCTGATAATCGTTGGACAGGTTGGTTTAAAGGTGATGGTGACAAAGCTGGAGAATATCTTCAATACTTAGCCAGCATTGCTTGGTGCATTGGATTAACGATGTTTGCTGACTGTCTGCAATTGATTCTTAAATACAAATACGCCAGCATAGCAGCTTTAATTGTGGAAGCTAAGTTACTCAACAAATTCAGTTATGCAATGCTGGATTGGGGTGAAAAAAACTTGAAACCTAGTTTGGATCATACGGGTAAAGGTAGAATTATTTACGCAGGTGGGGATGATTTATTGGGTGTATTCTATCGCACTCCTCCTGAAACAAAGTTTTTGATTAGATTGGTAAAATATTTAAGTAATATGTTAGTAACATACCAAGATAACTTAAAGAATGAAATAGATGAATTTAACAAAGAATTTAATTGGAAAGGTTTACACAAAGATGTTAAAATTTCTGACAATCTCAAACAGGGATTTGCTAAAATAATAAACGAACATCAAAACGATCGAGAATTAAAAGAAAACGATCGAGAATTAAAAGCAGCACTGGCAGAAGCTGGACTTAATCTAAAAGAAGCCGAAAACCTCTTCCAAGAACCTGTACTCAAGCCTCAAGAATGCTTAGATTGGTTTTATGAATTCAATTCGGAAAAGACTGATACTTTATGGAAACAGCACAAACAACCAATTACTGTTAGTGTGGGATTTGTTTGGGCTGCACCGAATGTCCCGCAACGAGATGTATTGCAACATTGTCGAGAAGCAGAGAAAAATGCAAAGAGTCAAGGACGCGATCGCCTAGCTATCCGTATCCTCTTCAACAGTGGTAACCATATAGAATGGGTGTGTCCTTGGTGGTTTTTGCAGGATGTTTTGCAGGGATATCGCGATCGCGACGGTAAGAAAAATAGTCAGGCAAACTGGGGACACATCTATGAAGATGTCGCTGTACTAGAGTCCCGTCACGCTTTTGAGGGAGGACAAATCGATGTGGCATTAGCTTTATTTGAGGTTTATTTTGGTAAAACTAACCGAGATATCCTCTGGAAACATCGCTGGGATTGTGATTGTCGAAAAGGAATTTTAGGCAACAAACCTCAAAACCAGTTATCAGATAACAACAAAGCCTTGAATCAGTGGATTATCAATTTAGCTAAGGTAGGATTTCACCTATGTCAGCAGTAAAAATAAGCTCAGAAAATCCCTCTGCCTCAAATACTCAATTCCCCTTCCAATATCTAATTGTTATTGAACCATTAGGATTTCTCTACGGTAGTGCAGGGCGATTTTTGTCACCAGAAAACTTAGTAGGGCGTAGTGGTACGAGTTTTCCTCCGAGCGCGGCTACTTTGTCTGGGTTATTTGCTGCTACCTATGCCGAGGAAGTAACTGACAAAAAAAAGCTGAAAGAAAAACTAGCTCCATTCCAATTTGCTGGTCCCTTTTGGGCTTGGAGTAAATCACCGCAAAACTTCTTTGTTCCTACCCCGTTTAACTGCTTAGTTGAAATGAACCCTCCTACAGATAGTGAGGAAGTTAGACGGGGTAAAGTCAAACAAAAATTGTTTTGGCATAGTTATAAAAAACAATGGCTTAACCAGTCTAATCAATCTCCATCAGGTAAATACACTAAAGGTACGTGGATGAGTATCAAAGATTGGGAAAAGATAGCGCTTTGTGGCTGGAAATATCCAGTATGTCTAGCAGATCGAGAGGGGCTTGCTGACTGGATTCAAGTTTATGCTGAGCCTTGGAAATCGATTTCTCACTTGCATCCTCAACTTAGAGAAGATGAACGGCGCGTCAAGATAGAAACACTGGAAGATGGTAGCGAAAGGGGTGGCTTATTTCTGGAAAACGCCATGCAACTAAACCCTGATACTTGTTTAATTTACCTGTCCAATATGAAAATTGAACCAGGTTGGTATCGCTTTGGTGGTGAAGGACATTTGGTAGAAGTGCAATGTCTGGGACTTGACGAATCTACTCAAAACCTCCTCAAGGAGCCTGTGAGCAAGAGTTTTGCCTTGATTACTCCAGCAGTTTGGGGTTCAAATCGACTATCAACTCGCTTTCCCATGGTGTTGGAATGCGATCGTCCCCAGCAAAAAGTTTGGGAAATAGAAACTCTGCTAACTGAACGTCCCAGCCCTTTTCGCTATCGGATGGGAGGTGACGGGAAAACTAAACGGCTGTCGCGGGGACGGTATGCAGTTCCCGCAGGAACTGTGTATGTTCTCAAAACAGATCTCAAACAGGCTTGGCAAGATTGGGATAATAGTTGGTTTCCTGAAGAAGGCTGTTCTTTCAAGCGCTGGGGATGTGGCTTAGCATTGCCATTGAATACAGAAATCTAGTAATGTTTATTTAACTAAAGGTAAGCTCTGCATAGTGGGAAGAAGTCCTCAAGACGAGAAGCAACATTTAAATTTAGCTTTAATTGTGGGGTTCTTGTCCCCAAGATAACTGTAGCCCTTTATTTTTTAGACTATTAATGAAGGGTTGCAGTTGGTTCCGCCAAGGAGTGCGATCGCCATGAAATACTGTAACAATTTCTAGGTATTGCTTGCCGTCGCCAATTGGTAGCATTCTATGCCAGACAGAACTGACTACTAACACTTCTGTTCTTTCCTCTCTACCATTTTTTCGTTTTGTTACTGTTTTTCTTCCACCTATAGCCTGAGTTTGTTTATAAATCTCCTTATGAAATAGTTCAATAACCTGAGATTTATCAACGATTTGGCTGTAAACTGCGACACGTTCTTTATGCCAAGCTTCTCGCCAGTTGAAATATTGAGGCTCTTCGACCCTAAAATATTCCTTACATAAGTTCTCTAAATTCGTGAGAAAAATTATTAAATTTTCTGGTGTTTTAATATCATTAACCCACTCAGAGATGTCATTTTTCCAGTCGGAATCTTCGCATTTCCAATGACAGCCAATTAACTTATCGTAATGGGGATTATTGTGATAAAAATCTTTATGCCATACTCTGCGCCAAGATTTACCAAAACCACCCATTGTGTAAGCAAACTTAATCAAATATTTGAGAAATTTCACATCAGCATTAGAGGCGCTAATATGCAAATTGCCTCGTATATTATAAGTAGGTTGCCAATCTGTCTTTGGTAAAGGGTTTCGCAACTCCCAATAAATCTCTACTTTACCGGGGGCTTGAGTGTTACCAAATAGTTCCCCAATTTTTCTCTCAACTCGCTTGTCATCTTGTTGATTTTGGCAACATCCTCCCAATAGACGTTTAGCATGACTCCTTAAAGTTGCTTTAAATACATTAGGACGAAACTCTGGTTCTCCTGTTAGCAAAACTGGAGTTATCCCCACCCCATGCAAAGCTAAATCGATATCATATTGGTTTTTAGTAAAAAAAGGTAGACCATAACCAGTGCTAGTTTTTCCTCCTAATCCTTGCCTCAAGGCACTTCTTAGCTTCCCTGATATGTTTTTCCATTCTTCTTGAGATAATAATTCAGTGCTGCTAATTTCAAAAACTAACTTTGGTTGGTAGAAACTAATCAAAGCGAAAGCGCTAGTAGATTTTTCGTCTATTCCGACTTGTCTCTTTTCTTGGGGATGCACCACGTCTACTAAGCGGTAGTGGGTTTTCTCTCCCCTAGTCACCGTACTAGCCCAATCTCCTACAGGGTAGGCTCCGTGAAAGCGCAGAATACCGGGAGTTAGCTGCTTGTTGTCTCCACAGTATTTAATAGCCTGTTTTGAGTCAGAAGCACGTCTAAATAAACCTTTAATACCACTACCCGGAATAAAGGGAATCCCATTTTTACCTAACATGGGACGAAAAATACTATCCTGTCCGCAATTGCTGAACAGTCGATAGGGAAACTCCACTTTAAAGCGACAGAAGTAACCTTCCTCCATAACATCTTCAGGTTCTGTATATTGGTAAGTTGGTTTTCCGTCATCTTCATCTTTCTTGGGATAAACCCACTGCTCAATCCATATATCTCGATGAGTGCGATCGCCTGCAAACTGCAAACTGCACCGAGGTTGTATTTGAGCGCGATACATATGAGGAACGAGTTCTGGCTCGGTTTTGATTATCTCCGGTACTTCCATATTTTGTCCCTGCTTGTTCAATGCTCTTTGAAATGCTTTAGCAAAACTCATAATTACCAACTTCTTGATTACTCAAAATCATTTATAAAGTAAAACTAGAATTTTTGTAGGGTGCGTTAGGCGCAAGTTTTAACTGAGTTGTAAATCTAGTCTCTAAGTAAAGCGCCGTAATGCACCATTTTCATAAGTAAGTCAACTAAATTAGACATAAAACCTGTTGCTTGAGAAACCCAGTTTCTACTGTATGTTAAGTTTATTGTTGTTGAGTTACTTATGGTGCGTTACTTTATAAATCAGTTCTCATCTTTCTTTTTGTACCGCTGCGTCCACCAAACTAAAGAATCACAAAACTTGGTTAGTACCATTAAAACTATAGTTCTATCTTCTAGTGTCATTTCCCAAATACGTTCTGTCATTTTTTGAATTTTATCTGTTTCGTCAAACCTCACTTTTTCGTTTGGTAGCTGAATTCCTGTTGGTTTGAGAATATCGTTAGCCAGAGTGTCCCAAACTTTTTTCCAGTACTCTCCCTTCTCCTTGCTTTCTTGTTTACTGTCTCTTTCAAATCGTAAATGTTCTCCCCAAAATCGCTCTAAACCGTATGCAACTGCCATTCGCATTTTGTGGGATTCATTTAAGACATTTTTTTTGTCTCGAAAATCACTCACTAGCTTTTGAGCATAGTGGTCTAGATTATAAGGTTGCCATTCCTTCAATTCTTGAACTTGATTTGATTCAGTTTGAGCCATGCTTTATGCTCCTTCTATTAATTGATTTATGGTTTTTTCAAAATGACATTAGTACGACCAAATCCTACAGATTCTAAGCCACCAAAATAAAGTTCTTTACAAAGATTAATTTTTGAATCTTGTATAAATTTATTCCAAGGATTATCATCTGCATTGCTAGTTCGCAAAGCTATGGGAAAAACTAAAATAGTTCCTTCCGGAAGTGCCTCGACATTAAAAAATGATGTTCCTGCAACAGTTTTTTGTTCTTCCTTGAGAGCTACCCGACTTTGACGATAAAGCCCCATATCATGAATGGTCGCCATTTCAGTATCTTTGACTACCAATACCAGATACTCTTGAATAGATTCAATTTCTTTAGTTATGTACTCTTCCAGTTTCGCTTCTGCTTTTTTTAGAGGTAAACAACCTAAGTTAAAAAATAAGGCAGAACGCACAGGTTTTTTAATGCTATCAGGTACATAATAACTGTAAGGTTCAATTGTCTGTATAGGTTTTCCAGCTATCTTTTGATATCGTTTGAGTAAAGCAGGGCAAGTTACCAGAACAACCGGCTGACTTGGACAATAAATAGGAAGCCAAAGAATAGAGGCATATTCTATTTTTACGAGACCTTCACTCGTGCTATCTGGTAGCCCTGGTTTTGCATCTTTTCCATACCAGTATTCAACTAAACTAACTTTTTCTTTAGGTAGTTTCTCATTTTTTTCTCCTGATTCATTACTAGGTGTTTCTTGAGTTTCTTTCTCATGCTTTTGTTTAGATTTATCATCAGCTTTTTCTTCTTGACGCATATCTGCACGAAATCGACCGCGAATAGAACTACCGGGAATAATCCCTGTCTGGGTAAACTGGTCGCGAAAAATCAGGTTTAAGTTACCTGTTTCTTCTCCTGCACTAGCGCCAATATGCAGGGGTGCTAAAGTTTCAATAATTCCGTAAGCTTTTTGATACATTTTACGATTTTGGATTTTAGATTGAAAAATTAAGAGATTTCCAAGAAATTAATTATCCATTTGTGGGGTGAAAGCCCTTACCCGCCTATTTTAATAAGACGTGCTAGAAGCCCTTACCACAAGAAGTAGATTAGGATTTTTTTAATTTGGAAATCCCTACTATAGAACTAACAAGCCTCTTCACTTCTGCCCTATACTCTTCTTTTTATAAAGGTAGTGCTAACCCATACGCCCAACGCTTTAAAGAAAGTCCCACTTTAGGGAACTAGTTATCATACCACTCTTGCCAAGATTTACTTCTTGATTCAGTATGTAACCACTTAAAACGGGAGCAAAAGTAATGACTGTGTAAATTTTTTTAGTCATATTCAATGAAAAATAGCTCCCTTTTCATCATAATTTTTTTTTCAGCATCGTAAAATCTGTCATACTGACTTTACTGAAACTACAAATTTTCTCCAACCACTCCATAAGTAGGTAAGTGGAAATCAACCAAAGTATATTACAGAACGTAAATATTTTGGAAACTCTTGCCAATGACCAATGACAAATGATAAATGACAACCCTGATGACTTAACTTTAATTGTGCCGACTTACTTAACATCTCGTCAAATGAATCAGAACTTCAGCTAGTGCTTTTATCATTGGACGAGTTGATAAATCTTCTCCCCGTTCTAAGTGATGTACGCTACCTATGAGTAAAGGTGCTGTTTCTAGTAATTTGTTGGTGTTGAGCTTCCATTCTTCGGGGAGAAACACTTCATCCTGAGTAGCGTGTAAAATGCTGTGAATCTTGGCAACAATTTTGAGATTTAATTTTTGACAACATTTTTCCCAGTCTGCAAAGTCATTTGTATCAGCTGCAAGGATAACTGCATGGGTTGCTGGTGCAATAATTTTCTCGTTTTCTGGGGTGATTTTACCACCAATATCAACAATATTAATTAACTGGTTAGCACTCGTGACCCATTTTGAAGCTTGTTCTGCAAATTCTGGGGTAAGTTCAGATCTCAGACAAGGCTTATTATCCTTGGCTAATTCCTGATTTTGCTCGTAAGTTTTTTGATACCACGATCCTTCCCCATCGGGACAAGCAGTAATGACATAGGGATAAATACTGGGATAAGGTGCGTACAGAGTCCCTAAAATTGCCTGTTTTAAACCTTCTCGCAAACAGGATTTTCCGGAATGTGGAGGACCGCACAACACAACTTTGAGAATATTGCGCTCTTGTTGCTTTTCTTGTGTTTCAATCACATCCCCCACTTTATGGGATGTTCCATGAGAAATAGTAACTATATAGTTTTTGTATCTCAGTGAGCCAGTGTTTGTACTGATTTTACTACCCAATTTTGGATCGAGAACGGCGATGACTTCGTATAAATGAGCGAGTTTATGGGCGATCGTATAACCTACAGCAACAGATTGCGCCCCGTCAATGAGAAGACGGTGTCCTCCAGTAATTTCTCCCCTATCAATCATCTGGTTCAATAATTCTAGGGTATCTTTAACTATGCGATCGCCTTGGGCTGGTAAAGTGCGATTAAACCCGACTCGCAATACCTCGCCTTCTAATTGAATTTGATAGCTGTACATATCCGTGTTCTTTTGCAACAGTTTTACTATCGCATGGAGATGGAATACGCATTTTCCATGATAGTGGGTGACATCATGGGAACCAGAAATCAGGTACTTACCATTTGCGGTGAAGGCGGTACAGTTATTGATGGCGGAGGGTAGGGAACTGATAGCTAACCTGTTTTCACCTGAGTTCGATAAATTCCAAGGTTAATACACCTTCTGGTTTGTTGACCACCAACTTCATAATCTCGAGCCATGCCGATCCGATCGCGGTTTCAGGGACACCACGTCCAACATGCACGGGGATAACCACCTCGATGCCATTAATAATGACTCTACCTTTGTAGATGTAGAAGTCCCCTTCCCCACGTGCTGTCCGCATTTCGACCTGCCCCAGAATTTCGGTCCATGCTAGCGCTTCCAAGTCCTGCGTATCAATGACGAGCCAACCATTTGTAAATCCGGTATCAAGCAGCGCTGGGATCAAAAACGGTGCGCCGTTCGCGGGGACAAGCTGAAGCTCGAAGAACAACTCTCCGTCCTCACCAAATGTCCCTACACCCATAGTCTGCCACAGGTTCCCGTGTCATTGAGGCGGAAAATCATCCTAATTGTGTTTCCGCTCTGTGCTTGGCTGATTTGCTCCGTGAGACCACGCAGGGTCGGGTCGAGGATATAGTCCTCAGTATCAGGGTGGATGGCAATAAACCAGTTCGGATGGGTTTCTCTAAGGGTGGGGCGAAGACGCTCGAACACGGGGCGGCATCGCTCGCGCAAGGCGCGTTGTGTATCCCGCTCGCGTTGGACTACCTCTGGATCGGCTGGGGATGGGGGTACTATGCGTGTGCGGCGCGGCTGTGATAACGAGGTCATAGCAATTAAGGTAATCAAGGTAATTTCATTATGCCGCTTTTGGGAAATCCTGATTACTTTGGAGGCGATCGCACTACAAGCTCGAGCGATCGCACTTAATAAACCTCATCAGTGACGAAAGCCGCAGGTGAAGAAAATCCTTGGATTAAGTTTGCAGGCTTTTTCAAAAACGATTTATATTTTGCTCAAATTGCAGAAGTAATTCGAGCCGAATTCCCACTCAAGAACAAAAGAAACAATCATCAGATCTCAAATACTCAGTATTCGTCTTGCGCCAATCACTACTAGGAAACTCATAAACCCAGTCAATCCCGGAATCTACATTCAAAAAACCGCTCACCATCCCGTGAATCACACCCACACCCGTACTTGCACAGATACTATTCAACCAAAAAACTGCTGGGTCATTCACACCTTCTATGTAACCCGCACCTGCAGCCATTTGATGAATTTCAGAAGGTGCAGACTCTAAAGCAGCCCTTTGCAAGCTGATGATATTACCGCACATTAAACACCAACTACCCCCTACAGGAGGAACGGTCACTCTACAATATATTCGCGGTGTACTATCTTGTTTCACATCTATGTGAGTTCCCAAACACACCAGAGGACGCATATATTCCAACGCTAATTCTTGAGCGATTTTTCGAGAAAGGTGGTTGTCTGTTGCTACCACAATTAAATCGCAAGTTGCTATTTCTTGCTTAGCTAATTCACTGTCAATTGAAGTTGGTATTGTTTTGACACAAGAGCCTTCACTGTAAATTTTTTTGATAAGATGCTTGACGTAATGTACTTTATACCATCTTTGTTCTACCATTTCTTGTGTAGCACCAGGCATGCGATTGAGATTAAGAGTCTCCAATTTATCGGGGTCAATTAATACCCAATTTTTCACACCCAAACGCCCCAATAATTCTGCAAAAATTGAACCAATACCTCCACAACCAATCAATGCCACTTTTAGTTCGTTGAGCAGCCTTTGATTGGCTTCTCCAAATATTTTTTGCCGAGCAAACATCAAATCAGCATTGTTCATCTCATTTTCATTAGTTACAACTTCAAACAGTGAATTACAAAATTGTACCTTCTCAAACGTTCGTCCTTTCCTATCCCACATCCGAAATTGACAAGCTTGAAAAGCTTCATCAAATACCCCTGAAATTAAACGAGGTTTTTGGGGAAACTCAGATGAGAGAAATTGAGCGTATTCCGACTCATAGCGATCGTCAATATAGGAAAAGTCTGGTATTCCTCGACCCGCGTGAGTATGAATGTGAACGACATCTAATCCTGACTGAAGATAATTTTCCAGTAAATAGGAATGAAAAGGCTGTTTTAACACCAATCCATTTGCAGATTGATGTTCGTAACAATCAGAAGAAGGCACAACCCAAGTTTTAGGGATATACCGGATTTTACGTTTTGAAACTTGATGGCGCTGACAAAAGAAAAAACCAATAACTTCTTCATTAAAGATTCTAGATTTGAGCATGGATTCCTGAAATTCAGACCACATTTTTGGTGGTACGTGAAAAGAAATTGTAGTAGGTTTGTTCATGGTTAGTGGTTAGTGGTTAGTAGGGGCGCAAGGCATTGCGCCCGTACAGTTGTTGGTAGGGGCGCAACATGACAAATGACAAATGACCATTGACCAATGACGATCAATCATCACCATTAACTGCGTGGCGTGCTGTCACAAACAAAGTCGCAAGATTGTGACCCTTCTCAGGATTCTGACTGGGTCTCCAAGAATTCAACCAGACATCATGGTTAAATCCTCCTCCCAAACCGACGCAATACCAATACCATCCCTCTTCACTCAAAAATGGCGCACCATAGTAACTTTGACGGGTAAAGTGATGGTCTCCCTCTCCTACCGTATTCCAGGGATAATTTAGATAGCAGCCAATGGGCGGAAGGCGCGGGTAATCTGGAGGTAACAAAAACAAAATATCTGTGTTAGAAACAGTAAATTTTTTGGAAGATAAAGGCATTCCCTTAATGAGAACAGCGGTATATCTGATATCGCCGACTGTCTTGCTACCAACAATGACATTTTTGGCAACTTTTTCTAACAGTGTGAGTTCTTCTAGAATTCGCGAACTAGGCTTAAATCCCGATTTTTCTTGACTAATTGTGACAGCCATACTTCACCTGCAAAATATCTCAAAATCCACCATTTAAAATCTCAAGTCCAAAATTGCATTATCCTTTCACAATTTTGGGTACACTCCAAACCTTAGAACCTTCCTTGAGTGCTTCATTATTTTTGAGAGGACGAGTCCCGCCAAAGCCTTCCTCCATCACATCATCATGACCAATTTCTGGCAATTTTTTTCTTAATTCTTCAACAGTTGTACCTTGGGGTAAATCGACTAGTTTGCCGTTAACAATTGCTCTCATATTATTCCTCACTTTTGTCTAATTTTTAACCCACGTTCGGGTAATTTTTTGGCGATTGATTCGTATTCGCGATGCAATTATACTCGGATAAGAATTTTTGTAGGTTGGGATTCCCGTGGAGAAACTCAACAAATGCCTGTAAATGTTGGGTTTCGTTCCTCAACCCAACCTACGAACAAATTACTTAAATTTTTGTTGATTTAATTCTCCAGAATGTACTTGTTTTTGAGACCGATCGCTATCAGCTTCAGACACATGATTCATGACTACCATAAACAATAAACCTATCAAACCAATAACACTACTAATCTTGAAAAATAATAACTGTTTGCTTTGGTTTGATGTCACCTCCTCTACAAAGCCAATTCTTTTATCTAGCTTTTGTAAAGAGGCTTTGGTATTATTAATCTCATAACTTAATTTTTGCAAATATTGCGTGTAATCTTGTTTGGCAAGAGTAGATACCTGAGATTCTAAAGATTCGCAACGTTGAATTATTTTCTCATTAATTTGTGTTAGCTCATCTAACCGAGCGCGTTCTTGATTAATTAATTTACCATTCACTGTACCCATGAATAACTCCTTTCTTTTTTTTGTTTATTCCAGCATTCTGCATTTATGAATCAAAGACATTAGAACTACCAATACGGTGATAATTTTGGTTAGTATCATGTTGGTCAAATTTATCAAATACCTCAGTTAAATCCACTACGCTATTAGCTGAGTTTTTTAATTCACTTCCTAGTGATTGTTCGACTGACGCCACCTCAACTCGTATTCCTCGTCTTCTCAGTTTTTCTGCTAAATAGGCAAAATCAGAATCACCCGTTACTAAAACAACAATATCTGGTTTAATTTCTAAAGCTAACTCAATGGCATCAATTGCCATCACGACATCAACATTATTCTCGTAATCATCTCCTTTAGCTTTTCCTTCTTTCGTTACAACTAAAAAACCATTACTCTTTGCCCAATATACAAATTTTTCTTTGCTTTTTCGCTGTTCTTCAAATCTTTCTCTTGTAGGAGGTAAACCAAGATAAATTACCATTTCAATGAGTTCTCTACCTTCTTTTGGATCTGCTAAATAGTCACGTACTTTATGCCAGTTGATTTTGCGATTAAAATTTTGTGCTGCCATAAAAGCATTATCGCCGTCTGCAATAATCATGACTCGATGAAGATTTGCCATACACTTTCACCGCGTTTGTGAGGTTTGTGTTTTCTTATTTCTCATTAAAACTCATAGGTGGAATATGCACTTTCCGAGTTAGGGGTTAGGGAAAAAACACACGCTCGTTTTATCCATCTTGGTGTAGGCAATTTATAATGATTACTTAAAGTGCTGTGCGATCGCAAATGGAAATATCATTTTCCACTGACTCACTAAACTAAATACATCACAGTCAATAATGAGTGAGTAGTGAAAATGAAACCGACTCAAGTATTTCCCATCGCAATGGCTGCATCAATAGCGTGCATATTAACTGGTAGCATTAGCAAACAACCTCTATTGCGCGGACTGGGTGAAATAGCTGCATTGGGAGTTATCTCTATAAAAATAATAGTCAACCAATCGCAGTCAGATGTAAATAATCAGAAGCAATTAACCCTATTAACCAAAGAAAATACCAGCTTGCAAGTTAAACTAGCTGATGCACAGAGTGAATTAGATAAACTTGAAAAAAAAGTTAAAACTCAAAATACCTGTCAGCGCCTTTATATTTCTAAAATCGATAAATTGCAGCATCAACAAAAAGTTATTGTCGGTAATCTCGCTCAACTGCGAGAGAAGTTAGAGAACAAAACTGTTCATCAATCTGAAAATCAGCCAAAAAATTCTCAAAAGCCATTTCAACCATTATCAGTTAAATCTCTTCCCGATTCTCAAACATCAGTAACCCGTGTTTATATTGATGGCAATAATTTAAGCTTTGCTCTCGATAGCTTACAGATTGAAGTGGATTATGATGCTTTGCGAGTAGAGCTTTCTCAAAATACAACAGCTACCACTTTTAAATATTACACGGGTGTTTTCTCGCCAATGACTGAAGGACAAAAGCGGTTTATGAGTTATTTAGAACATTTGCGTTATGAAGCGATCGGGCTTCCTATTTTACCCCGACCTGAGAGTCGTAGTGTTAAAACTGTTGGTGATGATGTAAAAATCGTTGTAGATATGCTGAGGGAAGTAAAACAGCAAGATAAGGTAATTCTTGTGAGTGGTGATGGTGATTTTATTCCTGCCATCTCTGAAATTCAACGACGTGGTGCAGCAGTAACAGTTGTTGCAAAGAAGGGGATGTTAAGCCAGCAGCTTTCAGAAATAGCTGATGATGTGATTTTATTAGATGATATTCAATACAAAATCGCTAAGTTTACTAAGGTGAATGTGGCTTGAGTCATTTGTACGATGTTGTTAGTCATTAGAAAGCCCATAATCGTGACGTGTTTGCTGCGCCTCAAGCTAGTTTGGATTAAATTCGGATCGACCGTAACGGGAACTTACTTGAGGATTACTTCGTTCCTGACATCCATTGGTTTTGAGTCTTTAGGGTTTGCCTTTCCACCGGAGGTTTAGGTAGTGCGCTAACTCGGTACGTAGATGCTGTTATAATTTGAGAAAAATCACGGATAAATCCAATGGTTCAAGAACTCGACCGGAAAACCAAACCTCTGGATCTACCTGCTTTATGAATGGTTGGATTGAAGAGAAAGTTAAAGAAGTTATTGGTGCGACAGGCAATCCCGATATTGCGATCGCAGTGCTCATACGTGTTGGATATGCAGCAGAACCCCGTCGCGATCCCGGACGCTTGCCTTTATCCTACAACGTTTTTGTCGATAGAGTGGGTAACTCATACAATGGTTAGTAAAGTATAGGGGATAAGGGATAAAGGATGAAAAGGTATTCAGGATAAAAGGTTCAACATAGAGTTTTTGCGGCAATTGCAAAATCACCACAAATCAAGGATGTTTGAATTATGATTGAGCTTTACTACTGGACAACCCCCAACGGGCATAAAATTATAATGTTTCTTGAAGAAACTGAATTGCCCTATACCATCGTTCCTATCAATATAGGATCTGGGGATCAATTCAAACCAGACTTTCTCAAGATTTCTCCTAACAATCGCATTCCTGCAATTATCGATAAGGAACCAGCAACTGGAGATGGGCCAATTTCCGTCTTTGAATCTGGCGCGATTTTGCTGTATTTAGCAGACAAAATTGGAAAGTTGATCCCAGCCGATCTACGCGGTAGAGTTGAAGTCCTCCAGTGGTTGTTTTGGCAGATGGGAGCTTTAGGTCCGATGGCAGGACAAAACCACCACTTCAGTAAATATGCTCCAGAGAAGATTGAGTACGCAATTAAGCGCTACGTCAACGAAACAGGACGCTTGTATGCTGTACTGAACAAGCAACTCACAGATAGAGAATTTATTGCCGATGAATATTCTATTGCAGATATTGCCTGCTATCCCTGGATTGTCCCTTACGAAAGTCAAAGCCAAAATCTAGATGATTTTCCCAACCTCAAACGCTGGTTTGAAGCTATTAAAGAACGTCCGGCAACAATTCGTGCTTATGAAAAAGCAGAAGCCTTTAAAAATCAGGCACTTGATGTTGAGAAATCAAGAGATTTGTTGTTTAACCAATCGGCAAAGACGGTTTAGTGCTAATGGCTCATGGCTCATATATAACGCTTGTGATGTTGTTTCTGATAAAATCGAGCAGGAGTGATATTATTACTGATGAATCTGTAACATTTTTGATAGAGCTATGCACGGAATTAAAGAGTTATTTGAGAAAGCACGAGGAAAATCCATGACACAAACACTTTCTCTGGCCATCTCAAAAAGAGAAGCTATAGCTCAGTTAATTTATACCGATCTCAGAAAAGCTTTTTATGCTCTTAATTTGATAAGATACCGCCTTCAATATCCTAATGTTAAATTTAGCAGTGGTGTTAAGATCCGTGGTAAATTTTCTATCACAGGAAAAGGTCAAGTAGAAATAGGAGAGAACTGTGTGTTTATTGGTAGCGATAAAAACTTACCAAATAAAATTGTAACTCAAGATTTTAGTGCTAAAATATCCATTGGAAATAACTGCACCTTCTATGGAACAACTCTATCGGTAGAAGGAAATGGACAAATAGAAATAGGTAATAACTGTTATTTTGTGATTCACAGTCCGATCCCAAATAGTATTGAGGTTCAAGCGGCAGAAGCTAAGATAACTATTCGCGATCGCTGTTCTTTTAATGGGGCAAAAGTAATTGCTAAAAATTGTGTAGAGTTAAAAAAGCAATGTTTTGTAAGCGATAGCTTAATTGTTGATACTGACTACCATAGTGTTGAAATTAACCGTTGGGATCCCAATACAAAAGTAAAAACTAAACCTATATGTGTAGGTGAAAATGTTTGGCTTGGTAGTCGAAGTGTTATTCTCAAAGGTGTCTTTATCGGTGACAATTCGGTGATTGGATTGGGGACAATTGTTAGGCAGTCAGTTCCAGAAAATGTGGTGGTTATCGGAAATCCGCAGAAGATTGTCAAAACGCTAGACACAAATATACTTCCATACAAGTTCCCAGAAGATTTATGAATTTGGCATCCACGCTCTTGTAGTACAGTATATTCTTGTTCTGGTAATAATTGTTCTCATCTATGGGTGGTCAAATTGCCCAAGAGTTAGCTTTGGCTCGACCAGAAAAAATGCTTAGCTTGTTACTCCTCTCATCTTTAGCAAAGGGTGACGACCATTTTAATGCCATTATTGAAACATGGGGAGACCTTGCTCGAATTTTGGATTTGGAGCTTTATGAAAAAGTCATTTTGCCTTGAATATTTACAAATGCCTATTATTCTACCCCAGGAGCAATAGAAACGATTATTAATATGGCAGTCAATTACCCTTTTCCACCCGTACCCCAAGAATTGTATTATCACAGCCGAGCGATTACTAGCAGCAACACGGGCGATCGCCTCAGTCATATTCATTGTCCCACATTAGTTCTAGTCAGTAGACAAGATGTTCTAACTCCGGTAAAGTTTTCCGAGGAACTAGTGCAAGGCATTCCCAACGCCGAACTAGTTGTTCTTGATTCTGGAGGTCATGGTTTTATAATCGAGTCGCCAGAAACTGTAGCTCAAGCCATCTGCAATTTTCTTGCAAAGGTATCTTAGTCTCAACTGGAAGTTGACATGAATTTTTTTATCGTGTATGCTCACCCCGAACCCAAAAGTTTTAATGGTGCATTGACTAGTCACGCGAAAAAAGCCTTAGAAGCAGCAGGACATAAGGCGATTATTTCCGATCTATATGCAATGCAGTTTAATCCAGTCTCAGATCGCCGCAATTTTACTTCTGAAAAAAACTCTGACTATTACAAACAGCAAGCAGAAGAATTACACGCAACGGAAGTGGATGGCTTTGCGGAGGACATTAAAGCAGAAATGGAAAAACTCGATTGGTGCGACGTGCTTATCTTTCAGTTTCCTTTGTGGTGGTTTGGACTTCCCGCTATTTTAAAAGGTTGGGTTGATAAAGTTTTTGCATTAGGAAAAATTTATGGCAATGGTAAGTGGTACGATAACGGCGCATTTAAGGGGAAAAAAGCCATGCTGTCTCTGACAACAGGCGGTCCCTTAACGATGTACACGGAGATTGGAATTAATGGCGATATTCATACTATTCTTTATCCAATTAATCATGGAATTCTTCACTTTGTAGGTTTTGATGTATTACCACCTTTTGTTGTTTGGGGAGTCAATCATCTGAGTGACGAACGCCGCCAAATTTATTTGGAACAGTACCAAAATCGCTTGTTGACAATAGATAAAGTTCCTCCTATTGTCTACCCTTCTCTTGATGATTTTGATGAAAATTTTCAATTAAAAATCTCAGAATTAAGTATAGATGAGTAGTTAATGACTATTTTTATAAGGAAATTATTCAAGATGGAGAATAGAAATTCAAAAATATGAAGGGTAAATTTATTGTTTTTGAAGGCGTGGAGGGTTGCGGTAAAACTAGCCAAATACAGCGGATTCAAGAATGGCTGCACAGTCTCAACATTTCTGCAATTGTGACTCGCGAACCAGGAGGTACGGAGTTAGGTTTGTATCTACGTCAATTATTATTAGAATCAGGAACTACTTCGATTGCAGATAGGACAGAGTTATTTTTATATGCAGCCGATCGCTCTCAACATGTCGAGGGAATTATTAAACCAGCCTTAGCAGAGGGAAAAGTCGTTTTGTGCGATCGCTACACTGACTCTACCATTGCCTATCAAGGTTGGGGACGTGGAATTAGTCTGGACACGATCGAGCAACTCAATTTTTTAGCAACTGATGGACTCCAAAGCGATTTAACAATTTTACTGGATATAGACCCAGAAATTTCTTTTAATCGAATTCTTGCTAAACGAAAATTAGACCGTATGGAACAAGCCGATTTAAAGTTTCACCATCGAGTTCGTCAGGGGTTCTTGTCATTAGCTGAAAAATTCCCAGAAAGAATTGTGGCGCTCGATGGCGATCGAGAGATCGATAAAGTAACTGCTGATATTCAACAGTTACTAACAGGATTGGGGCTTGGGGATTAGGGATTGGCGATTGGGGCTTGGGGATTGGAAAAACCATTCTCCAGTCCCTAAGGGACTTCCAAATAAAAAATATCCCAGAACTTCTTGTGGTGCGGAGAGCAGCGCTGTGCGGAGAGAAGTTTGCGGCTTGGGGGAAACCCCCAAGCCGCAAACTTCGGGGGGTTCCAAGAGTTGAGGCGACTGCGGGGCGTCCCGCCCGCCACCAGTATAGGACGGGCGAGGACGCCCATCCCACAAGATGGATAATTTATTTCTTGGAAATCCCTAGTCGCTAGTCACCAGTCCCACACACAAAAAGTTTTTATTAACAAGTTATTGGTTATACATAAAAATAAAAATACAAAATTTCTTTATAAACTCCGTCCAAAAATCTAAAACTATTCTTTATCTTAGAAATCTTAGCGAGTGGGAAATTAATAATTTTTACAACTCAAATAGGACTGTTATATATGATTTATGTAAGATCTTCGTTACGTCGTTGTATTCCTTATCTCTAAGACCAAAAATAACTATATGGATCTGAATCAGATTAGTCGAGTTGCACTCCAACTATTAACTGAGTTCGGACTCAAGCTATTGGGTGCGATCGCATTGTGGATCGTTGGTCAGAAGTTAATCGATTTTGCTCTAAAGCTGTTAAAGCGCGGTTTTAGAACCCAGCACGTCGATCCAACAGTTGTTACCTATCTTGTCAATATCATTTCTGTAACGCTAAGAATTGTTCTAGTCGTTGCACTTCTAGGTTTCTTTGGAATTGAGACAACTTCTTTTGCCGCATTGTTAGCAGCCGCAGGTATTGCGATTGGTGCAGCTTGGGGTGGATTATTAGCTAACTTTGCAGCTGGTGCATTCTTAATTATCTTTAGACCCTTTAAAGTTGGCGATTTTATCTGTGCTGGAGGTGTTACAGGTACTGTGACAGAGATTGGGTTGTTCACAACCTCAATCAATACACCCGACAATGTACAAACAATTATCGCCAATAATAAAATCTTCTCCGATAACATACAAAACTTTTCAGCCAATCCCTACCGTCGCGTTGATTTAGTTGCTCAACTCCATCACAATGTCAGCCACAACGAAGCCATCCAATTATTGAAGGGGAGAATAAGTCAAATTCCCAATGTTCTGACCAAGCCAGCACCAGATGTAGAAATTTTAGAGTTCAATTTAGCTGGTCCTTTGCTAGCAGTGCGACCCTATTGCAATAACGAGCATTACTGGCAAGTCTATTTTGACACTAACAAAGTTATCCGTGAAGCTTTTGGAGAGGCTGGTTATCCAGTTCCCGAACATCGCTACACAGTTAGTCAGCCATCTTACAATGGTGCTGATAACGCTTACATCCAACCACCTGTAAACTATCAGTAGTCAACCATAGAAATTCTGACAGGTCAAGTTGGTCTAGATCCCCGATTTCTCAAAGAAGTCGGGGTGAAATTCTGCTTGTTTTTGAAAAATTCTGACGGTTTCTGCTGGTTGAATCATAATTAAAAAAACTCTTTTATGGCTCGTTTCGCTTAGCTATATTACGCAGTTACTCATTATTACAAATCATGAACTCTTTTTCTCCGCTTATAGGACAACCACAGGCAGTCGAATTGTTAACACAGGCTGCACTTAAACAACGAATTGCTCCAGCATATCTGTTTGTGGGTCCTGATGGAGTTGGAAAGAGTTTAGCGGCACGGTGTTTTGTCGAAATGCTTTTTGACTCATCGCAAAACCGTATAAGCCAGGGGAACCATCCCGATTTACTTTGGGTAGAACCAACTTATCAGCATCAGGGTCAACGCCTGACATCCAAAGAAGCCGAAGAAAAGGGGCTAAAGCGTAAAGCCCCGCCTGTCATTCGTCTCGAACAGATACGGCAAATTATTGAATTTCTCAGTCGTCCCCCGCTAGAAGTCTCTAGAAAGATAGTGGTGTTAGAGCAAGCAGAAACGATGGCTGAAGCAGCAGCAAACGCCTTACTAAAAACTCTTGAAGAACCGGGACGAGCAACGCTGATTTTAATTGCACCAACACAAGAATCTGTTTTGTCTACAATTGTATCTCGCTGTCAGCGTATTGCTTTTCACCGACTTAATGCGACTGCTATGGCTGAGGTTTTAACACGCACGGGGCATACGGATATACTACAATATCCGGCGGTGCTGAGAGTTGCAGTAGGTAGTCCTGGAGATGCGGTCGCATCTTATCAACAATTACAAGCTATTCCCAAGGAGATTTTGCAAGCCGTTACAAAATTCCCTTCTTCTTATCGTGAAGCTTTGGAATTAGCCAGACAAATTGATAAAAATTTAGATACTGAAGCCCAGTTATGGTTAGTCGATTATCTACAGCAGTCTTATTGGGAGCAATGGCGTCAACCAAGCATTATTCAACAGTTAGAACAAGCTCGCAAATTCTTACTGAGCTATGCTCAACCGCGTCTTGTTTGGGAATGTATGTTTTTATCAGTGACCAGTGACCAGTGACCAGTGACCAGTGACCGGAAACTACTCCCTTTGGGCTTTAAAATTACCGAACTTTGTAGTGGGGCTATGCCCTACAACGGCGAATGGTGGGCTTTAGCCCTACCAACCCTTTCAACGCGAACAAATGAACTATTTCAAGGAACGCTGAAACACGCTTCCAGACTAGATCGAAAAATGAGGTCTTTTGGCTATCGATGCTCTTTCATGGGAAAGTACATCAAAAACGATCGATATATTGGTCGTTGAGTTGGGCATTTTTTTGCACAATATTTCGTAAGCCCGATCGCATAAGGGTTAATTGAGCATTGATTTTGGGGCAAAAAGTTAGTACAAGCGTTCGTGTTGAAAGGGCTGGGTAGGCAATGCCCACCACTAATACTTTTGTGCGGCATAACCCACCCTACGGTATTCACAATTTTTACAAATGATTTAGGGCTGCTAGAGAAATAAATATTTTTTATTAGCAGAAAAATATTTTTGATATCATTATATTTCTACCTAGATTTCAGACGATTACTTGATGGATAAAAACTCTATCTTGCTGAATTCTAGCTGCATATTTTATGCCTCTAAATTTTCTTGCTTGGGAGAGAAGAACAAATGGAATTAATAATGTAAATAAAAAGCAATGACAAAAATAATCTAATCTAGCAATATCCCGTTTTCTGAGAAAATATAAAGAATTTATACATTTCAAAAATCAAAAATACCCTCTTTTTTTGTATTATCGGTACTGGTTTTGGGTATTGGAGAGTTAATTTTGTGTAAATTCTGTACGGTATTGTTGTACGCTAGCGTTCATCAAACTTCAGTTATATTAATTCATCAATTCTAAGTGACATCAATATACTCGTATCAACAAAGATGTCCGCTCGCAGTAAGTAGCATAAATAACTAATTGTAAGTAATTATTTGCTACTTTATCTAAATTTAATCAAGAAATTTAATGCATCATATTTAACTTAAATGTGTGATGGCACTTTACTAGATACGGGTATTATCGATGTAGCTCATAGTGTTCCCAATGGCTAAAACAGTTCAATCACCGATCGACAATAGGCTGTTATCGGTACTACCCGATGAAGTCTATCGAAAATTACTTCCTCATCTAGAAACTGTTCCTCTCAGTTTCAAGCAAGTTCTGTTTCAACCCGGACGATCTATAGACTACGTGTACTTCCCAATTCATAGTGTTGTTTCTCTACTGACAACAATGGCAGATGGGACTCAAGCTGAAGTGGGTTTAATAGGTTACGAAGGGATGGTAGGTATTTCTGTAGTCTTAGGAATTCCAACAACACCTCTTAGGGCAGTGGTACAGATTTCTGGGGAGGCTGTGCGAATGCGTACAGATATATTCAAAACAGTAATGTGCGAGAAAACGCTACTGCAAGAGGTTCTTCTGCAGTACACGCACGTGTTAATCGTACAAATTTCTCAATCTGTAGCTTGTAATAATTTTCACTCAGTGGAACAACGTATGTGTCGTTGGCTGCTAATGATTCACGATCGCATGAGAAAAAATAAGTTCCCACTGACTCAGGAATCTTTATCTCAAATATTGGGAGTACGCCGTGCCAGTGTTGGGGCAGTAGCAAGAAAACTACGTACATCAAGACTGATTGATTACGATCGCGGTGAGATAACAATTTTAAATCGGCTTGAGTTAGAAACAATTGCTTGTGAATGTTATGACATTTCCAGGACAGAGTTAGATCGATGGATTAGGGGAAATTAGAGAAGGTCGAGTCAATATGCTAAATTTTCTTCAATTAATAATGATACAGTTTATCCCCCACGGGCAATGCTACCTTTGGAAGCCAAATTTGGTATTACTGCATACTGTATCTGACTCTTTAACTGCACTTGCCTACTATACCATTTCAATCGTGCTTCTTTATTTTCCTTATAAACGGCAAGATTTACCTTTCTACTGGGTGTTTTACCTATTTAGTGTATTTATTCTCTGTTGTGGAACAACGCATCTAGTGGCAATATGGACGCTATGGCATCCAGCGTACTGGTTTTCAGGTAGTGTCAAAGCAATAACAGCTACTACTTCACTCGTGGCAGGTGTAATGCTCGTGCAAGCAATGCCTCAAGCCCTTGTTCTTCCCAACTTGACACAACTTATAACAGCCAATCAAGTATTAGAACGCGAGATTGCAGAACGTCAAAGGGTGGAGGAAGCGCTACGAGAGAGTAATGAGCGCTTTCGCAGTGCTTTTGATTCTGCTGCAATTGGTATGGCATTAACCGCAACAGATGGTCGATGGCTACAAGTGAATCGTGCTTTATGTGAAATTACTGGTTACTCACAAGAAGAACTCTTGTCTACAACTTTTCCAGCCATAACTCATCCAGATGATGTAGAGCTCAGTCTTAACTACAGCAATCAATTATTAAATGGAGAAGTTCGCTATTGCAATTTTGAAAAGCGGTACATTCACAAACGGGGACACGTTGTCTGGGTGCTTTTAAGTGCTTCACTCGTGCGCGAGCTTCATGGTGTTCCATTATACTTTGTATTTCAACTTTTAGACATCACCGAGCGTAAACTAGTAGAAGAAACTCTAAAACAACAAGCATGTATTTTTGAAAATATTTCCGATAGCATTATTATTACTGACTTATCTGGTAATATTATTGACTGCAACAGCGCGGCAGAAAGAATGTTCGGATATGCTAGAGTGCGATCGCTCGGAACAACACAAGAAGTTCTTCATAAGTCGGAAAATTCTACTGTGATGGCAGAAAAAATCATAGAGCGAACTTTAGATACAGGTCGCTGGACTGGTGAAATGAATTTCACGCGCAAAGATGGTACTGAGGGGGTATGCGAAAAAGTCGTCGTACCGCTTTACAACGAACAAGGTCAGCCTACAGCAACAATTGAAGTTAATCGAGATATTACTGAACGCAAGCAAACTGAAGCAGCCCTTAAGCAAGCCAACGAACAGTTGTCTTCTTGGGTGAAAGAACTAGAAACTCGCAACAATGAAATTGCTTTACTCAGTCAAATGAGTGACTTTCTACAAGCGTGTATGAAAAATGAGGAAGCTTATAAAGTTATTGCTCATTTTGTTCAAAGCTTGTTTCCTGATATGTCGGGAGGAGTTTTTATTATTAGCCCTTCAAAATATTTAGTAGAAGCCGTAACGACTTGGGGAACCTCAACATTATCGAGTAAAAAATTGTTTACGCCTGAAGAATGTTGGGGACTAAGGCGAGGACGCACTCATTTTGTAGAGTCTAAATGCAGTGGTTTGCAGTGTACGCATATGAGTCAGGATTGGTGTGGTGAATCTCTTTGCGTTCCTATGATGGCACAAGGAGAAGCTTTAGGAATGTTGTATTTGACTTCACAACAAGAGGGACAATTTACAAAATCAAAACAACAGTTAGCCTCTAGAGTTTCCGAACATATTGCACTGGCTCTAGCAAATTTAAAGTTACGCGAAGCACTTCAACAGCAAAGCACTCGCGACCCCCTCACTGGTTTGTTCAATCGACGCTATCTAGATGAGTTTTTAGAAAAAGAAATATACCGAGCAGAACGCAAGCAATACTCGGTAGGTATCATTATGATAGATGTCGATCGCTTCAAAGGCTTCAATGATGTTTACGGTCATGAAGCAGGCGATACAGTTTTGCGAGAACTCGGCGGATTTTTTAAACAACAAATTCGCCAAGCTGATATTGCTTGCCGTTATGGCGGTGAGGAGTTTTTGATTGTATTACCAGAAACAACCTTAGAAATTTGCTTGGAACGCGCAGAGCAAATACGCGAAGGTGCTAAGCAGTTAGATCTGCAATACCGTCACCAGTCACTTAGCAGAATTTCTCTATCACTAGGAGTCTCACTTTTTCCAATGCACGGTTTAACACCAGGGGCAGTCATTCAAGCTGCTGATACTGCTTTATATTGTGCCAAACAGTCAGGACGCGATCGCGTCGTTACCGCATTTCGTCAAGAAACAGTGACCAGCAATTCAGTGACTAGTGACCAGTGAAAAAATAAAAAATATATAAAACTTTGCTTCCTGAATCTAATGTTTTCTTCTGCTATTTCAACTTTAAATAATTAAAATAACACTAAGAACAAGTTTGAGTACAATGCGATAACATTAGATACAAGGAAGCAGGCTTTATACGACTACTCAACAACAGAAATAAAGTATGCAGATAGAGCTGCATAGCCAGCAAAGAAGGCGACTATAGCGAGCATATGAACTTCCTCCTTTTCAAGGTATTCATAGAACAATTTTTATACTTTCAGTATATAACTTTTTTGAGCACAGGATATCTTCTCATCAGACGATTCTAACGGGTCAAACTTTGTTACAAAAGATAATTTGTTGGCTATCAAAAGAAGTATGTAAAGTAATATTACTCATTACCTAGGAAATAGGCTGTAACAGTAACCAGTTACCAGTGACCAGTGGTCAGCGAGCGGTAAATTTTTATGTTTAAAAGTATGGACTTAAACACTTATAAAATTCTTTTTTGAGAGAAATAATTCTGAGGTGATACTTGGCAAGCTATGGTGTACACAGAAGTAGATTTCCCTCCCTTAGTCTCCCCCATGGATAGGGGGGGAAATCAGATTTCCGGTTCCCTCCCCCTTGCACTCCTGCCAAACTGCAAACTTGCAACCATAAAATATGCGATCGCGCTGTGCTTTCGGTGTGTTTTTCCATTTTCTAAATAAAGAGGATGGACGGGCGAGGACGCCCACCCCACAAGAAGTTTAATTTGTTTAGTTTTTTTACATCGAATGCAGTTCCGTTTCTAATAACTTGGTACTGATGGGTCGATTTCCTTACTCCAAGCAAGAATACCACCCTTCACATTTGTCCCCTCGATTCCTGCTTCTTTAAGGATATTGAGAGCTTTTGTGGAACGCATACCTGATTTACAATGAGCAATCAATCGATGACCGTTTACTAATTCCCGTACCTTTGTGACTCCTTCACCATTTTCAATTTCTGGTAAAGGTATTAAAACAGAACCGGGAATTTTAGCTATTTCGTACTCGTGGAGATTGCGGACATCTAGCAACACAAAATCTTTTACACTGCCATCTAGCAATTCCTTTAATTCTTGCACTGTCATTTCTGGAATTTCCATCTGCTGTTTCTCCTCTTGTGCTTTGGCTTGTGGGATACCGCAGAATTGCTCGTAGTCTATCAGTTTTTCAATGACCGGGCGAATTGGGTTAGGACGTAACTTCAATTCCCGGAATTTCATCTCTAGGGCGTTGTACAGCAATAATCTTCCACTCAAAGTCGTCCCATTACCGAGAATGATTTTGACAGTTTCCGTAGCTTGAATCACACCAATCATCCCTGGCAAAATTCCTAGTACCCCACCTTCTGCACAAGAAGGAACCATTCCTGGTGGTGGTGGTTCTGGATAAAGGTCGCGGTAGTTTGGTCCGCCTTCGTAGTTAAAGACTGTAGCCTGCCCTTCAAACCTGAAAATAGAACCGTAAACGTTGGGCTTATCTAACAGTACACAAGCATCGTTGACTAAATACCGCGTTGGGAAGTTATCGGTACCATCTACCACGATATCGTAGGGTCGGATAATATCGAGGGCATTTTCCGAAGTCAGGCGAGTTTCGTATAAATCTACCTGACAGTGGGGATTGATTTCGTGAATGCGATCTTTTGCTGATTCAATCTTGGGTTTACCTACCCAAGACGTGCCGTGAATGACTTGACGTTGCAGATTGGAGGTATCAACAACATCGAAATCAACGATACCAATGCGTCCGATCCCAGCTGCTGCTAAATATAATAGCAGTGGCGAACCCAAGCCACCAGTACCGATACACAACACGCTAGCTGCTTTCAAGCGTTTTTGTCCCTCCATCCCCACTTCAGGTAAAATGAGGTGGCGGGAGTACCTTTCGTATTCTTCTCGTGTTAGCTGGATTTCATCCAGATTGGGATTAAGCATAACAATTTGATGAGGAAGCGCGGATTTATTATCCTATCGAAAATTGTGTGTCATTGGGAGTCGTGAGTGAAGACTGGTGCATAAAACATTACAATTATTATTCTTCGAGATTCCCCGTATCGATGGCTTCTTGTTGAAATTGATGATTATCGTTCAAAATCCAACTTTTTATGTCAGTCACTTTGCCATTTATGACGGAGATAATGAGATATGAGTATTCTTGCCAAGCTAATTGGCGGTCAAATTCAGATGGGTTTGCTGGATTGTTGATGTGGGAGTGATAAATACCTATGATGTTCAGGTTGCGATCGCGTGCTTCTTTTTGCACTTTTAGCATGACTTGGGGTGCGATCGTGTATCTTCGTTGTTTGCTTGCTGTAATATCTCCGAAGGGGTCTGATGTCTCTGACCAGGCATTTTCTGTTGGTATGACTTCTATTACTGTTTTGTTTTGGTCGGTTAGAATACCTAAGAGTAGACCGCAGCACTCTTCTGGGTAGGTGGTTTCGGCTTGTGTGTAGATGATTTGGAGGTGTTCTGGGTTGAGGTTGAGATTCACGATTGTTTTTAACCGCACCCTTAACGCAGATGCACGCGGATGAATACAGAAATTATAGGTTTTGAACGATACGTTTAAATTCTACTTTTGGATTCCCAAAGTTGATTAATAGGCATATGTTAAGATTTGTTGCTTTTAGGTAGTTGAGGCATTGTGCAAAATAGATTTCATCTAAATATTTTACAGCTTTCAGTTCGACTAACACACGTTTTTCTACTAATAAATCGGCTACGAATTTCCCAACAACTACGTCCTTATATTGTACCTCAATCTCATACTGTTGTTCAACAAACAACCCAGCTTGTCTTAACTCATAAGTTAAGGCATTCTCATAAACCTTTTCCAAGAATCCACATCCCAAATATCTTCCAACTGTAAAAGAACAACCAATAATCCTTTCTGTAATCTCATTCAATTCCCATCTGCGTCTGTCTGCGTTAAGGGTGCGGTTCCTTACTCTTACCATTTATACTTCACCACTATGACACTGACTATTAGCTAACCGTCTTAGTACTTATACCCAATTTAGTATGAAAAATAACTCTATAATTTGAGAAGAAAGAGGAGCTATATTTAAAATGCTAAGCTCCTTCTCAGTAATCCTACGTTTTAAAAATTACCTTACCAGTATCAATATCGTAACAAGCACTTACAACCTGCAATTTGCCTACCCGAATCAGATTAGCCAAAATCGTCGATTGACTCTTTAGCTTTTCTGCCTGATATTTAATATTAGCCGCGATCGCATTCTCGCCTTTGCTTAATCTAACTCTTGCAACAGCTGGTTTGATTCCCTCGATAATAGAGTTAATCCTACCGGGCGCTGGTTTCTCTTGAAGTGCTGCCATGACAGCACCGCATTTTTTATGACCCAAAACGACTATCAATTGAGAACCTAAAACTGATGTGGCATATTCCAAACTTCCTACCGCCATATCGCTAGCGACATTCCCTGCAACACGCACGACAAAGAGATTTCCAAGCCCTTGGTCAAAGATAATTTCCGTCGGTACTCTAGAATCCGAACAACCTAATACTGCTGCAAAAGGATACTGACCTTTTGCTAGCAATTGTACGTCTTTAAGAGATTGATTGGGATATTTACGCTCTCGCTCTACAAATCGTTGGTTCCCTTCCAGCAAGCGTTTGAGAGCTTCTGTAGCTGTGACTGGATGGGGATTGACTGGATTTGTATCTGCATCTGCTTGTAATATGGAAGTTTGTCGTTGATACCAGAGTAAGCTACCAGCTGTAGCAAAGCCAGCTACACCTAGTAAAAAATTACGACGCCCTACAAATCCATTAATTCGACTCATTAATATTTCTCGGTAAATGAATCCAACTGATAACAGCTTGGTTGTTGACTGGAACATACCAAAATCTCTAAGGGCGTAAGAGTTAAGATTTAACTATTTTGGTCAGAATCCCGCACCTTATCTGTTTCAGATGGGTGTCGGGATGAAGTCCCTTGCTTTTGAGGCTAGTCACCCCGCTCTCTCGTTGACCGTCGGTCAACGAGAGAGCGGGGTGCTAGAGGAATTGCCAATTTCCGGTATTTTTAATGAATCTATAAAATCTTCAATGATGTGTGTCATGGTTGTATCCTTCATTGTGGCAAACCCAGATTTAAATCTGAATCAACTTTTAAGTCATTCACTTACACTCAAGTTTTAGATAGGTGGATTAATGGGAAATTCATTAAACTTCCTAAGATAGGGGAGATAGAAATAATCTTTCATAGACCGATACCTGATGGGTTCAAGGTCAAAACTTGTATTGTTTCAAAGAAAGCAGATGGATGGTATATAACGCTGTCATTGGAAGACAAATCAGTACCCAATAACCCATCTATCAAAATCGTACCAACTGTTAATAATTCTAGTGGTCTAGATGCAGTACTAGAGGGCGATGTTTTCATTGCAACTTCGGAAGGCGAACTACTACCCTCTGTAAAAGCATTTCGTAAAAACCAAGATAAACTAGTAAAGATATTACAAAAGAAGTCTACTAAAAAAAAGGGGAGTGCTCAACGACGTAAGTTAGTAAAGAAGGAAGCTAAGTTACATCAGAAAATTGCGCGTTGTCGTAAAGACCATCACTTCAAAGCAAGTCATCGGTTAACAAGGATTGGTAAAAAGATATTTTTTGTAGAGGACTTAGACTTAAAAAATCTTACCTTAAGGAATAAAGCGAAACTTGATGAGAACGGAAAGTTTTTACCAAATCATCAATCTCAAAAAAGTGGATTAAACAAAAGTTTTTTGGATGCGGGGTTCGGTCAGTTTGTTGATATCTTGTCTTACATAGTCGAGAAAACTGGGGGGCAGGTTATCAAGATAAAACCAAACTACACGAGCCAAATTTGTTGCAATTGTGATGCCTATGTCCTGAAAGATTTGTCAGATAGAATTCATGATTGTCAAGCGTGCAATGTTGGCATTATCTGCCGTGATATCAATGCGGCAGTCAACATCAAACGAGTAGGGTTGGGAGTTTTCCCTACTATAAAAAGCCGTCGGGGGAAATTGATAATAGAGTCTTCGGATTCTATGAGTATCCTCAAGGAAATTCGAGAGTTTACTCGAAGCCTACATCGTACTGCCTAGCAGTCGATGTATGTACTTCACCGGTTTAATAAATTGTTAATGGTTAGTGTCTCTTCCCAGCCCCTAAATACAATTCGCCGACTTTGGGATCGTTGAGTAATTCTAAACCGGGACCGGAAATTGCATCGCGCCCGGACTCTAGTACATAACCGCGATGCGCCATTTCTAAAGCTTTCCGGGCATTTTGTTCTACAAGTACAATTGCTGTACCGCTTTGGTTGATTTGTTTAATTTGCTCGAACACTTGGGTGACAAGTATGGGAGATAATGCAGCAGAGGGTTCATCAAGTAGTAATAAACTCGGTTCTAACATCAATGCTTTACCCATTGCTAACATCTGACGTTCCCCACCTGATAACGTACCAGCTCGTTGCTGACGGCGATCGCTTAACCTAGGAAACATGGCAAATATTTTGTCTTTAAGCGGTTTCAGGGGAATATTACGGACAAAAGCTCCCATTTCTAAGTTTTCTTCCACGCTTAAGGAAGGAAAAACATTGGCAATTTGTGGTACGTAGCACATTCCTCGTTGAACGATTTGGTTTGACTTTAACCCAGCAATATTTTCACCTTTAAATGTAATTGTGCCTGTATGGGGAGTTAAAAGCCCAAAGATGGTTTTTGCCAATGTAGATTTCCCCGCACCATTGGGACCGATAACTGTAACCAATTCTCCGGGGTCTACCCGAAAATTAACGCCTTGCAGGATATCCACATCTTTAATGTACCCAGCACGGATGTTTTTCGCTTCGAGTATGGGTGATGAACTTAGTGAATTAGACATAATTCAAAAATCTTTCAATACTTGGATAAAAAAATAACACTTTCGGTAGTGCATTGAGCTAAACTGTCAGCAAGCTCTTGCAAGTTATACAAAAGCGGCTTTATCTTTTCTGTATCAGTCACAATGGAAAACTGGCAATTTCTCATTCAGCAACAAGGCGATCGCTCTTGGCGTCCATTGGAATCACCCACCGAAGAAATTACCGAGGGGCGGTACAGAATTGTCGCTCGCTCAAATCGTACTAACATGGATGTGGAGGTACGGATTGCTCATACTTCGACTTTAGAGATGCCACCTAAGCGACGCATCCAAAGGCGATCGCGTCGCGTAAATTCTGATGGCTTAATGGCAGTGATTCCTTTTACCTACCTCAAGCCTGGAATTTGGGAGTTGCGTTGTTCGAGCAATCTCGTGTCGGATGTTCTCGGTACGTCTTGGCAACAGGATATTCGGTTACAAGTCCTTCCCAAGGTAACAATTGGGCAAGCAGGACAAGAGAGTAAGGAGGTACTTGCTGCTGATAGCGATGATGAACGGGATGAAGATATTCTGCCTGTTAACCCAGTATGGCTGAAAGGAGAAACTGCAGAGCAAATTTTAAACAATTTGATTGAATTAGCTTTACCAGATTCGGAAGCAGTGCTAGTGGGTGAAGAAACTGCTGAAGATTCTTTAGCTATACTGGAATGTCTCCTTTCTCTAGTGTTAGATCGGGAAATATACACCGTATCTTGGGGGCAAACTCTTACAATTAATGGATATGTGAAGTTAAAAGAGTCAATTGATTATGAAAGAATTTATAGTGGTGAGATTAGAATTGAGTTGTATTCGCCACAAGCTTCTGAATTGATCAGAAGAGTGCGTCAGTCTTTACCAGAAAAGTCGTTACCTTTTAATATTCGATGCTCTATTGAAATTCCGGTTGAATGTGTATCTAAACTCATTTTAGCAGAAATTAGTTTGTATGGTACAATCTCGCTGGGTAGCAAAACTTTATTGTTAGCGAGAGAGTCTTTTACAATTACAGCAGATGTAGCAGATTTATTAGCAGTTAGCGCTACATCTTATAAGGAATCAGACATAGTAGAAGACACTCAAGAAGTTGGTTTATTTGCAACGTCTGAAGCTAAAAAGTCTAATATACCAATAGGATTAGAATTTTTTAATCTCGTTAAAACAGCGAAAATATCTGAGCCTCTCGCTGTCAATCCTATTCCTAATAAAACTCTACCGCCCAAAATTCATAAGGATTCTAGCCGTCAATCATCACCTCAATTGCCAAGAATTTCTTCAATGCAAAATAAGGCGCTCTCCCCTGGTGCTGTTGTTCCTACTTTGTCGAGTGCAGATGATATTGGTTATGTAAGAACTCGAAGCACGACTTTTCCATATTTAAGGCAAATAAAAGCGTTCATCAGTGACGGGCAAAAAGTTGAAAGTAAACCTTTGGAGTTATTTAATTTTCAACCACTAGTTAGTAATCAACAGGAAATAGTTGAAACTCCTTATGAAGATTTCGCTCAATTAGAGGTAGGAGATACGCAAGTTCAAAACGAACCTCTCAAACAAGATATTTCTCAACCTAATGTTGAAGAGACACAAACCCAAGATCGATCTCTAGAGCAAGATTCATCACCATTAGGAGAAGAAGAGAGAGAATCTCAAAAGCGATCGCTTATTGAAATTTTTCCTGTATCTAGTTCTGATTTAATAGTCACAGGCGAGCCTAGCACATCTCCTCTAATTAGACAGTGGATGCAAAGTCAAGGGTATGCTATTCCCGAACCAATTAATTTAAGAGACCAAGACTATTATGATATTGATACTGTTCCTATTTCAGTAGAAGAGGAAAAGGAGACGCAGGAAGAGGAAGCTCGCAAGTCATCAGAGGAAGTGCAGACACAAGCAGGTGCAGTTGCGGAGTCACAAGAAGCGTATACAGTCATACAGCCAGACGTTGCAACAAATGTTATAGCAGAGGTCTCTGAGGAATTATCTGTAAAATCAACGAATAACTTACCCGTTACCACTTCCCCTTACAGTAAAGCACGATTCACCTTGTTAGCACAAGAAATAGTGGTAGATGATAATTTTGATGAGCCATTACCCGATCTTTCAACACCCAATCTCGTACAGCACGAGGAACAAACTGCATCGGATTTACCTATCGTATTGCCTACAGCATCAGCGATGGCAGAACTGCTACCTGTTCCTCAAATATATTTACCAAAAGGCGAATTAATTTCTGGAAAATCTGTTATGTTGCGGGTGCGGCTAACCGAACGTCGTTCTGAATTAGCTGTGAAGTTCTGGGTAGAAGATTGCCAAACTCGTCAGTTAATAGATGGTCCTCGTTGGTTGATAAATTTCCTACCTCTGATTTCGGGCGGTATGGAAGAACTCATTCACATCAACGTTCCTTATGGGTGTCTGGAGATTCGGTTGGAAGCGATCGCACTCAACATGGCTACTAAACAAGAAAGTGACAAAGTTTCCATACAGAAAACCGTTGTTCCTCCAGACTTACCGCAGTTACGACCAGACGAACTTCTAGGAATTTAAAGAACTAGCTACATCCGCGTGCTTTGCTGTGCATCTGCGGTTCCATTTTTTTATTTGGAGTCCCTAACCAATTTTGTTAAAAATCTTTACAATTAACCAATCGCCCAATTTGTTAAAAATCTTTAGAGTTCAAAAAAACAGGACAGAATTTGCAGTAAGCTCCTAAATGAATTGTTGCTCAATTTAAGAGGAATTTGTATGTACTCAGCTGCATTCTTGCCTGCCATCCTTGTACCCCTAACGGTTTTGCTATTTCCCGGTATAGTATCGGCGTTTATGTTGCTATACATTGAACGTGACGATATCGGTTAATTAGCAAATGGTTAGTAGGTAATTAGCAAATAGTTAGTAGGGGCGCAATGCATTGCGCCCCTACAGTTGTTATTTGTAAAAATCAACTACTAACTATTAGTTAGATAGAAGAACCGAGACCAGCGTAAGCGCCGTAGAAGAAAATACCTAAAACTGTGATTACGCCTAACCCTGCGATTGTCGCTACAACCCAGAGGGGAATTCTGCCACTTCCAGACACTGATTTTTCCTCCCTTAATGAATACACAATACAATTTCAGACATCAACACTCGACGGATAACGGTCGTTCCAGTTAGTTAAAGAAGTAACTGGAAAACAGAATTCCTAGAACAAAGACGAGTAATAGTCCTAGGTACAATGAAGTCCGGTTCAACTCAACCGGCTGGTTGTTGGGATTGGTATTTCTATCCATGATTTTCTCCTAGCGTTGAATAAACTGCATTGCAGCAATGGCACCCAAAAAGAAGACGGTTGGTACTGCTAGGGTGTGAACGGCAAGCCATCTAACTGTAAAAATGGGATAGGTAATTGGTTGATTGATGTTATTTCCGCTTGTCATAATTTGAAACTACTTTGTGTTACTAAATTGCTGTACTTGTTGTTTTGCATCAAAACGGTTATCTACAATTGGCAACTCTTGCCGTGTTTGCGTGTAGTATTCGTTAGGGCGAGGTGTCCCGAACACGTCGTATGCCAAACCCGTGCTGACAAATAACCAACCTGCAACAAAAAGTGCGGGAATGGTGATGCTGTGGATGACCCAGTAACGAATGCTAGTGATGATGTCCCCAAATGGACGTTCCCCAGTAGTTCCTGACATTTATATCCCTACCTTCAATAAAGATTGCTATTGAGATCATTATCCTACAAAGTTAAGAAAGAGTTACACCTCGTAACCTCTTTCTCAGAAAACAGGATAAATACCTAGGCTGCTTCAGACTTGGCAGTACTTGCAACACTGGAATTATATTTTAGTAAGACACCGCGATCGCCGATCGCAAAACCTTGTTTCGGGTTCAAAAAGACAATTTTGTAGAAATTCGCGGGAACGCTTTCAACATCACGATCTTTTTCCCAAGTTTTGCCAGCGTCAGGGCTACGCATCAAATTACCGCTACCGCCACCCATCCAAATTTCATTGCTGTCGCGATAAGCTAAATCCAGTAAACCCCAACTTGTGGAAAGTTCTGGGAATTGAGTGTCGAGCCACTTTTCAGGATCTGCTGGGTCGCTAAACTGAATTTGACCGCCCCGTGCTAGCATCCACATTTGCCCGTCGCTCGTGAATCCCATGTTTTCGACACGTCGGGAACTGTTGCGGTTGTGAGGAACCCAAGCAGTTTGTCCTGGTTCCCAAGTGGAGTAAAAGTTACCCTTAGCAGAAACTGCAACGTATTTCCCATCAGGAGAGCGTTTCATATTACGAACCACTCCCACAGCTTGCTCTACCTGAGCTTTCCAATTCAGACCTGCATCGGTAGTTTTGTATATAGCACCCACATCTGTTGCCATTTCAGCAGAGTATTTTCCTAGGGCGACAATCTTAATGGGGTTACCTGGTAGTTTTTCATTGAGAGGAATCCGCGACCAAGAATGACCTCCATCAACAGTATGGAGTAACAAAGAAGGTTCTCCGGCGATCCATCCTTCCTTGCCTGAAAAACTAACAGTGTTAAAACGATACCGTTGGTCTTCCAATTGTAATTCTACAGGTTGCCAAGTGGAACCACCGTCTTGAGTTTCCAACAGAGTAGCATTGCTACCCACCAAAAAACCGTGTTGGGGGTCATTAAAGGCAATATCGAGAAGTTTTGCCTGTGTTGGTACAGAAATCACTTCCCAAGGGTTGTAAGAAGTTGAAGGAACCTTACTACATCCCACGCACGCGAGGATAACTGCAAATAAAGCTAATAAACGCTGCCAAGATTTTGCAATTGAAAACATTTCTATTCGTCAGTTTCTAATCTAAATTTGTTTACCTAATTCTGTGAAAATGCAGACCTCAAGGCTTTGAAGAGCATTTTTACTTTAAGCCATAAAGACTCATAAACAACAAGAAAGCAAGAGCCAAAGCACCAAAAATCAGCAAGTTTTTCTGTCCTGGAGTCAAAGTATTGACACCCAAGCCATATTTAAGGTTCTCTTGGAAGCCCGATGCAGTCCCTGCGGGACCAATGTTGTTAAAAGCAACTTTCTTAGCACTACAAACCGGACACTTCCAACTGTTGGGCAATTCGTCGAAAGAGGTTCCTGGGGCAATATCGTGCTTGTCGTCACCTTTCTGGGGTTCGTAAACATAACCGCAGGCGCGGCATTCGTATCTGTCTAACGCGGTGTCGGCAACAGCTTGTTCGCTCATGACTCTGGCATTGGTAAAAAGGAAATATTAAACATATGTTAAAAATTATGACACAAGTGTTGGAATTTTCTATCTCGAGCCAAAACGAATCAAATCATCGCAAGTTCTGCAGATTGGGCATTTAGGAAAATCATTATAGATATAATGTGAAATAAGGTTAACAGAGTTAATTGCACTATCAAGCGGTAAAAACTTATTGTGTTTGTCCTCAGCGGTTACGAGTACCTCCTAGGCTTCCTCATTATCTGTAGCCTAGTGCCTGCCTTGGCTCTATCAGCGTCTAAGCTCCTGCGACCGAGCGGTCGCAACCCAGAACGGCGCACCACCTATGAATCTGGTATGGAACCCATCGGTGGAGCCTGGATTCAGTTCAACATTCGCTACTACATGTTTGCTCTTGTCTTCGTCGTTTTTGACGTAGAAACCGTATTTTTATACCCATGGGCAGTAGCTTTTAATCGCCTTGGGCTTTTGGCATTTATTGAAGCCCTCATTTTTATAGCAATTCTTGTAGTTGCCCTAGTGTACGCATGGCGTAAAGGAGCTTTGGAATGGTCTTAGATACAAATATAGAGCAGCAGCAGAAAGAGCGCATTCTCAACCCGATTGAGCGTCCTACAGTTACCCAAGACTTGTCAGAGAACGTTATCCTGACTACTGTTGACGACCTTTACGATTGGGTACGGCTTTCGAGCTTGTGGCCTTTGCTATTTGGCACTGCTTGCTGCTTCATTGAATTTGCAGCTCTTATTGGTTCCCGATTTGACTTTGACCGCTTTGGTTTGATTCCCCGTTCGAGTCCCCGCCAAGCTGACCTCATTATTACAGCAGGCACAATTACGATGAAGATGGCACCCCAGTTGGTACGTCTTTACGAACAAATGCCAGAACCAAAGTACGTAATTGCCATGGGTGCTTGTACTATTACTGGCGGTATGTTCAGCGTAGACTCTCCCTCCGCAGTCCGTGGAGTTGATAAGCTGATTCCAGTGGATGTTTACTTACCTGGTTGTCCGCCACGTCCAGAAGCAATTATTGACGCGATTATCAAATTGCGGAAGAAAATAGGGGATGATTCCATACAAGAGCGGAATCGTACTAAGCAAAAACACCGCTATTACAGCACAACTCATAAACTCAACCCAACCGAGCAAGTTCATACGGGTCAGTACTTGATGTCTGATACCCGTGTTGCACCACCAAAGGAATTGACAGAAGCGATCGGTCTCCCAGTACCACCTGCTCTCCTGACAGAAAAAGCGAAGGAGGAAACAAACCGTGGCTGAAGAAGAATCAAAACCAGTACCGGCTGGCGAACAGTCGATAGTGAAAGCAGGTAAAGTATCTCAGTGGTTGGCAGAAAATGAATTCGCTCATGAGGCTTTAGAACCAGACCACAGTAGTGTAGAGGTTATTAAAGTAGAGCCAGATTTTTTACTGCCTCTGTGTACTGCTCTGTATGCTTACGGTTTCAACTGTCTCCAATGTCAGTGTGGCATTGACTTAGGACCGGGGCAACAGTTAGTCAGTATGTATCATTTGATTAAAATCAGTGATAATGCCGATCGCCCAGAAGAAGTAAGACTCAAGGTATTTTTGCCAAGAGAAAATCCCAAAGTCCCTTCAGTTTACTGGATTTGGAAGACAGCAGATTGGCAAGAACGCGAATCTTTTGATATGTACGGCATCATTTACGAAGGGCATCCCAACCTCAAACGGCTTTTAATGCCAGAAGATTGGGTTGGTTGGCCCCTACGTAAGGATTACATCTCGCCCGACTTCTACGAACTACAGGACGCCTATTAAACAGTGACCACCTGACCAGTGACCAGTAATCAGTGAGCAGACTGTCACCCTCGTTCCCAGGCTCCGCCTGGGAATGCCTTTTTTGGAGGTAGGCCTCTAAGCAATGTAGGCTAGATTGACTCGCCATCTGCTACTTTTGGCATTGACTCAATCAATGCCCTCAGAACTTTATTAACCGATTCTGGTGTCGTAAAAACCTTAGCTACATCTTCATTTAAAACCACAACTGTTCGTTGCTTTCCACTACAAGTAGCAAAGCGATTGGGCTTTGCCTTCTGATAATCAAAGCGATACTCAACCAGAAGCTCATAAAGACTTTAACCTTACCATAGAAAGCTTGGTTGGTTGCTCGAATGAGTTATTGTGATATCATAAATTAAGCTAATTTTTAAAACTAAACTGCTAATCAAAAGGACTGACGCACTCACACGGAAGAAACCGAGTTTCTGGGCAAAGATTTATGCTTGAAAATGACGATTCTTGGAAAAAAAACGATTTTTGCGTCAGCCCTAATTAAAATGATGAATCTAAAGTAATAGCTTAATATAGTGCAGATAATATTTAGATAAATGTGGACAATTAACTCCTACGATATTTTCTCATTAAAAACACCAGGTGGCGATCGCTTCACTGAATTTGTTGACTCTTTAATTAGAGCGCAAGCGTATGCTGAAGGTATGCCTTTGCCAATTCAGGATTATGACTGATTTCAACTCTACGCTCGTCTAAATTTAAAGGCACATCCAATAAATCCATCAAAATTTCTTCCCCCAGAATTTCACCATTACTAATAAATTTTTCAACCTCTATTGAACCGTCTTCAAAAAATTCTACTTCCCACCTTTCCCCAGGTACAGCTACATTCACCATTATGGTTTCATCCCGATTGTGAGCTAATGTGTAACTGATTTTTTCCTGTTCTAGTTGATTTAGAAATGCAACAAGTTTATTAAATCCATTACTTTTCATTTATCAAACCTCCGATCGCTTAACAATTTGCGAACCACCTTAAATCCAGATTGATTTGCTGCAACTCCCGCTTCTATATCTTCCCAAAACATTTCACAAAAATCTTCCTAACTTGGCGATCCTTCAGGAAGTGGTGCTTGTTTTATACTAGCCTTTTTGTTTCCAATTCTTTTGGAGACATATTTGCAAGTTACGTAAATATGGAACTCCCACAAACAATTCCCAAAAATGCTCTTCTCTATTATACATTAGTTAAAAGCGGTCGCATTGTGAGAAGATTTAGCAAGGGGAAAGGGTAGCACGATAGAATCAAGAATAAACAGCATAACTCAACAACAAATTCTAAATTGATATTGCACCTCTTAAGGAAACCTTAAATGGTACAAACCCCTGCTCAATACTCAACTCTAGAAGATTTTTTGAAGCTACCGGAAACGGAACCTGCTAGCGAATATATCGATGGGCGTATCATCCAAAAACCAACGCCACAAGGAGAACATAGCGCTATTCAAACTGAGTTAGCACCTGCAATCAACTTGGTTGTCAAACCCAAACAGATTGCACGGGCTTTCTCCGAACTTCGCTGTACGTTTGGCGGACGCTCAATTGTCCCTGACATTTCTGTGTTTTTATGGGAAAGAATCCCACGAAAGGAAAATGGTGGAATAGCCAATGTCTTTTCAATTGCTCCAGATTGGACTATCGAAATCTTATCTCCAGAGCAAAGTCAAACTAAAGTTACTAAAAATATTCTGCATTACCTTAAGTATGGAACTCAGATGGGATGGTTAATCGATCCAGAGGAACAATCGGTATTTGTTTACCCGCCAAATCGAAGCGTCACTTTTTACGATGAACCAAAAGCACGTTTGCCAGTGCCAGAATTTGCTGAAAACTTCAACCTCACTGTAGAAGATTTGTTTAGTTGGTTACTTGAATGAGTTAAGGAATTTCCAAGCAATAAATTATCCATCTTGTGGGATGGGCGTCCTCGCCCGTCTTATACTGGTGGCGGGCGGTGAGTCCAGTCCTGAAGGAGGGTTTCCCTCCGCAGGGGACTGGCGAACCCGGAGGGCGAACCCGAACGCGAGTGCGTCTCCGATAGGAGATAGGGGGACGCCCGCACCACAAGAGAAAGCACCACAAGAGAAAGTTGAACATTTTTTTATTTGGAAGTCCCTAATTCAATTGCTTTTATAGAAGAGGTAAGTCGCGATCGCTATCTATACAAAGTGCAAACTGTCAAGTATATTAGCGAACAAACTGCAACTTATTTAGATATTTACATTTCACCAATATCGGATTCAAGTGATAAGCTGCTTGGAGCAATTTTTACTTTTCTGGTTGTTGAGACATCCAAACTTTGAGGAACTTCTATTGGAAGCCGTATGAGTATTTCTGTGCCTTTTCCTACTTCCGAGTTACACTGTAATTGACCGTTATGTTGCTCGACGATAATAGAATAACTAATAAATAATCCCAGCCCCGTTCCTTTTCCTACGGGCTTTGTTGTAAAAAAGGGATCGAATATGGAACGTTGTATCTGAGGTGCAATACCAATGCCATTGTCAGCAATCCGAATTTCAACCCATTGAGTATTTTTATCTTGAAATTGTTTACTAGAATTGCTTAATTGCGTACAAATTTTTATAATTGGGTGAAAAGGTTCTTCTACAACTTCTAGTTTCTCTTCTATAGCATCTATCGCATTACTCAAAAGATTCATAAAAACTTGATTTAATCGTCCTGAATAACAATTGACTGGGGGAATTTCTCCATATTCTTTCTTCACTTCAATTGCTACTCGATTGGTTTGTTCTTTGATACGGCTTTGTAAGATGATTAGCGTGCTATCTAAACCAATATGAATATCTTCTTGCTGAGCATAAGCTTGGTCATAACCTGAAAAATAACGCATCGATAAGACAATATCTCTAATTCTTTCGGCTCCCACTAGCATGGACTTAAGAACTTTTGGGAAATCTTTAAGCACAAAATCGAGTTCGGAAACTTGTATTCTCTTGGCAATTTCTGGGTGTGGCTGAGGATAATATTTATTATATAAATTGATGATATTTATTAGTGCTTCCATATATTCAGAAGCATAATCTAGATTGCCATAGATGAAGCCGATGGGATTGTTGATTTCGTGAGCTATCCCTGCAGCTATTTGCCCTAAACTAGACATTTTTTCACTTTGAGCAAGCTGTGTCTGAGCCAATTTCAATTCATCTAAAGCTTGCTGAAGTTGCTGAGTTCTACCTTGTAATTGTGCTTCTGAACGTCGAAGTTCTACTTCCGTTTGCTGACGAATTTCAATTTCTTGTTTAAGTCGCTCATTTTGCTCTCTGAGTCGATTGTTTTTCTGCTGAAGTTGAATTTGTAGAGTCCGCAGTGTTAGTTGATAATCTATTCTTACTAAAACTTCTTCAACTTGAAATGGCTTGGTGATATAGTCTGCTCCTCCCAATTGAAATGCTTTTGCCTTATCCATTCCAGATACTAACGAACTGAGAAAAATAATAGGAATATCCTTAGTCTCAGAATTGAATTTCAACTGCTCGCAAACCCGATACCCATCCATCTCTGGCATCATAATATCGAGAAGAATGAGATCCGGTGGCTGTATCTGTACTGCTCTTAGAGCTACAATCCCGCTAATAGCTTGTCTAACTTGATACCCGTATGAGCGCACAATCGTAGATAAAACTCGTAAATTGGTTGGTTCATCGTCAACGATAAGAATATCAACGTTGGAAGCTGAAGCTATGGATGGGGATTGAGGGAACATAAGTTTATGTTTTCTCTAACAACCTTCTAGCACACACCGACCCCTTCGGGGTACGGTGTGTGGAGTCCTCTCTGTAGACATAAATATTTGATTTTTTTGCATAAAACAAGATAGTACAGGATTTGAACTTCACTGTTTTATAAGATTTCATGAAGAATACCTAGATCTTAGCGTTGATTTTTAAATCCCTATATCCCGCGTAGCCGTACACAATTTTTATGTACTGAGCATTGCTTACCAAAAGTGTTAGTGGTGGGCTGTCTTCCCTACCTACAGGTATTTCACAAATTAAATAGGAAATAGGATTGATATATATTTTGAGTGATTTTTGTTTTATTCACTTAACATTACTATACATTATTGTAAATAAATTTAATAAATTCACTAATTTCTATTAATTAATTCAAAATATTAATAAATATTTTATTTTTTATCGTTATAACCCACCAAATGGTTAAACAACGTCTGTCTACTGGGGTTTCAGGTCTGGATGAAGTTTTATATGGCGGTTTACTTCCAAACCGAGCTTATCTTATACGGGGTGGACCTGGTGCTGGCAAAACTACCCTGGGATTGCACTTTCTATCTGTTGGAGTTACACAAGGGGAAAGCTGTTTGTACATCACATTGGGGGAATCAGCCGAGCAAATTCGCGACAATGCTAAATCTTTAAGTATAAATGCTGATTTTATCGACTTCCTCGACCTAAGCCCAAATACTGAATTTTTTGCTCAAGTCCAAACTTACGACATATTTTCTCCGGCTGAAGTTGAACGAGAACCGACGACTAAAAGAATTATTGAGGAAGTAGAAACTAAAAAACCATCACGTGTTTTTCTTGATGCTGTGACTCAGTTTCGCTATCTATCTGGCGATGCTTTCCTATTTCGCAAGCAAGTGCTGTCTTTTATTCGCTTTCTTTTATCACAAGGTGCTACTGTAATGTTTTCCTCAGAAGGAATTAACAGAATTCCTGATGATGACTTGCAATTTATTAGTGATGGCGTTATCCATCTCAACCACTCTCGGTTAGGTAGAAGTGTCTGCGTGACTAAGTTCCGGGGTTCGGATTTTCAACACAGTTTCCACTCCATGCAGTTGACAAAGACGGGTATGGAAGTTTTTCCGCGTTTACAACCGGAAATTTACAAGCAGGAGTTTGTTGCTCAAACAATTCCTTCTGGCGTTCCCGAATTTGATAGAATGCTGCACGGTGGATTGGAAAGAGGTACTGTTACTCTGATAACGGGTGCAACAGGTGTCGGTAAAACAACTTTAGGTTTGCAGTTTATGAAAGAAGCTGCACAAAGAGGCGAGCGATCGGTGATTTATACTTTTGAAGAAGCAGAAAATACTTTGCTATATCGTTCTGAGTCTATAAATATCCCTGCGTGTGCCATGAAACAGAAAGGTACATTGTCAATTGTAGAGGTAGAACTGTTACAATTAACACCCGATCGATTTGCACATTTGGTGCGGCATGAGGTAGAAGTCAAACAAGCCAGAATTGTTATGCTTGATAGTATTGCAGGTTACAGACTTTCTTTACAAGGGGAAAATTTAGTCACGCATCTTCACGCTTTATGTAAGTATTTGCAGAATATGGGTGTCACAGTGCTACTGATTAATGAAACGGAACATATTACGGGAGAATTTCGTGCCACTGAGTTAGGTATTAGTTATTTAGCTGATAACATCGTGTTCTTACGATATATAGAAGTTCAAGGTCAAATGCGAAAGGCAATTGGGGTGCTGAAGAAACGTCTATCAGATTTTGAAAAAACATTGCGGGAAATTGAAATCACTCGTTATGGAGTCAAAGTTGGCAAACCACTTCATAGTTTGCGGCGAATTTTGAGCGGGACACCAGAATGGGTAGGTCATGATTCGCAGTAGAATGAAAATTTCATCCATAATCTAGAGTTTCTATGGTTGACACTACTGTTAGAATGACAAGCAAAGAAAGTTTATCGATCGCGATCGCAGTATTTTAATACGGCTTTGGGTTGGTAAAAGTTATATAAGAATAATTCGCAGTTTTCTAGGAGAAGAACTGTGAGACGTATTTTGCTCTTGCTCGAACATCAGGAAAATCGCCGCTTATTGGCTCAATGGTTGAAAACGCGCTATGAAGTCATAGTGCCTGATGTTGATACGCTCCAAGGAAAAATATCAGCTCTATGGCAGCAGTCTTTTGATTTGTGTATTTTATGTGGAGTCACGCTTGAAGGTATAAATCAGCAAATACAAGAGAGAAGAAATACTGAATCCCCAGTTTTACTGCCATTTCTCTTAGTCACTCCACGACAAAGTGTAGGGATGAGGACTCGTTATCTTTGGCAAAATGTTGATGAATTAATTATTACACCAATACAAAAATTAGAATTGCTTTCTAGGATTGAAGTTTTATTGCGATTGCGTTTTCTCTCAAAGGAATTGCTCGCTACGAACAAAAGACTCCTGATGGAGATCGAACAAAGAAGATGTTTGGAGACAGAAATTCGTTCTTCTTTACAAAAAGAAAGAGAACTTAATGAATTGAAATCTCGCTTTGTTTCTATGGTCTCCCACGAGTTTCGCTCTCCGCTACAGGTGATTTTGTCATCTACACAAATGATTGAAATATACGGCGAGCAACTATCTAAAGATAGGAAAAAGCAATTCTTTCAGCAAATTAAACAAACAGTTAAAAAAATGACTCAATTGCTAGATGATGTTTTAGTAATTGGTCGTGCGGATTTAGGTAAATTTAAAGCAAATCCCGAAATTATGGATTTAACAGAATTGTGTAGGAATTTAGCAGAAGAAATTCTTTTAAGTATGAATAGTAAGCACGCAATTTCTTTTGTAACTTACGGAAATTGCGGTGATGCTTGTGTTGATGAAGTTTTAATCCGCCACATCTTGAGCAATTTACTTTCTAATGCCATCAAGTATTCACGACCGCATAGCACCATTCACTTTATATTACAGTGTATGGACAATGAAGCTATCTTCAAAATTCAAGACAATGGTATTGGGATTCCTTTAGAAGATAAAGAAACACTTTTTAGTTTATTCCATCGTGCGGCAAATGTCAGAGATATCCCCGGTACTGGATTAGGGTTAGCGATCGTGAAAAAATGTGTAGATTTATACGGAGGCAAAATTGCTGTCGAGAGCACGCTTGGAGTAGGAACTACCTTTACTGTCACGCTTCCTTTACCCCAGCTAGCCCTAGTTCGCCGTTGACAGTGACCAGTGACCAGTGACCAGTGTTATGTATGGATTCAATTGATAAATTATTAGCTGAATTAAAAGAGCATTACGAA